>JASHQD010000296.1 GCA_030037755.1 Terriglobia bacterium | reverse complement strand
GAAGAGCAGCTTCTTGCCGGGCTGGCCGAACATGTACCCCCCCCGCAGCCGCAGATTCGCGAACTTCTGCCACGGATCCCCGGGCATCTTGTCGAGCAGCGAGCGCTTCAGGTGGACCACCTCATCGTGCGAGAGCGCCAGCACGAAATTCTCCGTGAAGGCGTACAGCATGCGGAACGTGAGCTGGTTGTGGTGATACTTGCGATGAACCGGATCCTTGCTCATGTAGACAAGCATGTCGTGCATCCATCCCATGTCCCACTTCATGCCGAAACCGAGGCCGCCGATGTACGTCGGACGCGACACCATCGGCCAGGCCGTTGATTCCTCCGCGACCGTCTGCACGTCCGGCTGCTCCTGATAAGCCATTCGATTGAACTGGCGCAGGAAGTTGATGGCGGCCAGGTTCTCACGGCCGCCAAACTCGTTCGGGATCCACTCTCCGGCCTGCCGCGAGTAGTCAAGGTAAAGCATGGAAGCGACGCCGTCCACGCGCAGGCCGTCCGCATGGTAGCGATCGAGCCAGTAAAGCGCGCTCGAGAGCAGAAAGCTTCGGACCTCGTTCCGTCCGTAGTTGAAGATGAAGCTCTTCCAGTCGGGATGGAATCCCTGGCGCGGATCGGCGTGCTCGTAGAGATGCGTGCCGTCGAAGTAGCCCAGGCCGTGCTCGTCGGTGGGAAAATGCGACGGCACCCAGTCGAGAATCACGCCGATCCCGCGCTGGTGCAGGTAATCCACGAGATACATGAAATCCTGCGGATTGCCGTAGCGGCGGGTGGGCGCAAAGTATCCGGTGATCTGATATCCCCAGCTCGGATAATACGGGTGCTCCATCAGGGGCAGAAACTCCACGTGGGTGAATCCCACGTCGTTGCAGTAATCCGCCAGGCGAGGCGCGATTTCCCGGCATCCGAGAAACGCATCCGGATTCTCGGGCGAGCGAATCCAGGAGCCCAGGTGCACTTCGTAGATGGAGATCGGCGCGGTGCCGGCGTTGCGCCCGCGGCGCGACTGCATCCAGTCCGCGTCGCCCCAGTTGTAATCCAGATTCCAGACGATCGAGGCCGTCTTGGGCGGCATTTCGCTGGTGAACGCAAAGGGATCGGCCTTCTCCACCTTGTAGCCGTTATAGCGGGACGAAATGAAGTACTTGTAAGCCCCGCCCTGAACGACGCCGGGCACGAAGCCCTCCCAGATTCCCGATTCGCCCTTGGTTTCGAGCGGGCGATTCTCCCGATCCCAGAAATTGAAATCGCCCATCACGTTGACGCGTTCGGCGTTCGGCGCCCACACGGCGAAGTACGTACCTTCCACGCCGTCCACGGTCATCGGGTGCGCGCCCAGCTTCTCGTGCAGACGGTAATGCGTGCCCTCGTTGAAAAGATGCACGTCAAGTTCGGTTATCAGGCTGGGTTTAGTCATTAGTCTTTGGTCCTTAGTCCTTAGTCCTTAGCCATTGGTCCGTGGTCATTGGTCCTTGGTCGTTATTCATCAGTTGCTACTCACAGCTACTCACTATTCACCATTCATCATTCACTATTCGCTATTCGCTCGGCCCTCGTCTCTGGTCTCTCGCGTCACTAGCCACCAGCCGCCTTCCACTTGCCACTTGAAGTGATCTCGCCATACATCTCCGGCCTTCGAGCAGCCATGCGATCGAACTCGTACTCGCCCGGCTGGCGCACCACCCGATTGTGATCGGCGGCGGCGGGATCGACCTCCGCCACCAGCACCGTCTCCTCGGTTTGGCCGGCGGAGGCAAGCACATTGCCTTCCGGATCCACGATCGCCGAGTGGCCGGCGAAACGGAATCCGCGCTCTTCGCCCACGCGGTCGGCGGCGACCACGATCATGTGGTTTTCGGTGGCCCGGACCATGGGAGTGTGCGCCCACGTGTCCGAAGCCAGGGGCCAGTTCGTGGGTATCGCCAGAATCTGCGCGCCTTGCAGCTTGAGCACGCGGCCAGATTCCGGGAAGCTGCAATCAAAGCAGATGTTGACACCGATCTTCCCGGCAGGCGTGTCGAAGACCGAGAAAGGTTTGTTACCAAGAGCGTCGTATCGGTCAATACCCAGGCACAACAGGTGAATTTTGCGGTAGCTGCCGGCGATTCCTTTCGGCGTGATGACGGCCGCCGCGTTGTAGATCTCATCGCCTTCGCGTTCCAGCATTCCGACGACGACCGTGCAGCCCAACTGTCCTGCCGCCAGAGCGATCTTCTCCGTCGAAGGACCTGGAATCGTCTCCGCACACGGCCACGCCTCCTCGCGACTGTTGAAGCAGTAGCCTGTAAGGGCGCATTCCGGGTAGATCACCAGGCTGGCGCCGCCGCGGTGGGCTTGCACCAGCTTCTCCAGGATGACGCGCAAGTTGCGCTGTTTGTCGAGGATCTTCACATCTATTTGCGCGGCTGCAATTTTCATGATCGGACTGCCCCTCCCTGCTCGGACTCGAACCTCATCTTGATTGTATCAGTCGGGGACGACGCAACACTCACTCACCGCCCTGGCCTCGCTGCTTTGACTACCCAAAACAGCGCCAGCGCTCGAACCGGCATCTCACGGCTTCTGCTCGCGCATTGGGGCTGAATGCGGAGCACTAGTTATAGATGCCGCTCTGCCCGGAGGAAAGGCATGCTTTCGACGGGCTCAAGGCCTCTCCTATCCATCGAAACGAGATCCAGATTACGGCCACCATTCCCCGCCCCTGGCGATCTTCATCAAGAACGATATTCCAATCAAGGTCGACATGACC
>JASHQD010000295.1 GCA_030037755.1 Terriglobia bacterium | reverse complement strand
ACGTGCGCCCGAAAGCCGGTGTTCTCAACAGCGGTCGCCGGCAGCGGTTCTCCTCCTCCCGCTCCGACCCGCATGATCGGCCCGTTCCTGCGGCCGTACAGGATCACGCCGCTTGGGCTCCAAGTCCCACCTTCACCGTCAGCTGCCGCGCAGAGGGTTTGCACGCGTCCAGCGGACAGCGAGATCTTCCTCAGCTCTCCGGTCGCAAAAAAACCAATGGACTGCGAATCCGGCGACCAGAAAGGCAGGTCTGCGCCTTCGGTGCCTTCGAGCCGCTGGAACGTTGCCAGGGCCAAGGGTCTGACCCAAAGCGATTGAGCGCCTCTTGCGTCCGCGAGCACTACGGCGACGATCCGGCCGTCCGGGGAAACCGCGAGTTCGGGAGCCCAAGGTCCCGGCGCCACTCTGTAACCTTGAGGCGGCGAAATCGAGAATCGCACGTACTGGGGTGGCCGCCCGGGTGTGAACCACCAGAGGGCGAGCAGCGCTGCAGCGGCGGCAACTCCTGCGACCACAGCCCTCACCCGCAGCCAGGGTTGGCGCTGCGTTTTTTGACCGGCTGGACGTTCTTCACCCTGGCGGGTTGAGTCTGCGGGGTCTTTCGCCGGTTGCCGGTCACGGCTGCCGGCGCCTGGATCGGCAACCTGCGTCCCTCCGTCGATTTCAACAGGCGCGATAAAGCGATAGCCTCGCCTCGGAATAGTCTCGATAAAGCGGGGCCTATCAGCCTTGTCGTTCAGGGCGGTGCGGAGGCGGTTCATGGCCGTGTTCAGGCCGTCATCGAATAGCCCGAACTCCTGGCCGGGCCACAACCGCTCCTGAAGTGCCTGCCGTGTAACGAGTTCGCCTGGACGCTCCAGCAGCATCGCCAGAACTTGAAGCGGCTGATCGGGTAGGTAGACCCTGGTGCCGTTCCGGCGCAGTTCGCCGCTGGCCGGATCGCACTGGTATGCGCCGAAGCGAATCATTCGCCGAAAACTGCTACCTTCACCCATCGCGAGGGTAACCCCCGGATACGCTGGCCGGAATCTTATCACATTAATGAATGCCTAACGAGCTCCGTCGTTCAGCGTCTGTAACGTTACGTTCGCCCGTTAAGTGTTTATGCACATGAAGGTTAGCCGGTTAGAAGAATGTTAGACAGAAATTCGCCTCATTTTATTTGCATTCATCAGAAGGTGGTCCTACCATCGCCGCAAGTTTGGGGGAGTCGACTCTCTTGGGGTAGTCACAGATCGGACTGAAGGACCCTGACACATGCAGGCCGCGGTATTGCTTGCGAGGTGCCAGCGCGATCGTCGGGCTGGCTTTGGGCTGTCCATTTCGGCGGGCAGGGTTGGGCAGCCGCGCGGACACCTTGACCGAAGGTACAGCGGAAGTACCGGGGCCTGATAACGGCGACCAACAGGCTGTTTGACCGACAACAACCGAGGGTCAGAAAAGAATGCTGATGTTTCGACCGCCGGCCCGGTGACTGACCAAGTCTCTTAAATTGGAAGGAGGACGTTCTATGAGCCAAAACTGCCGGATGAAATGTGTGGTAACGGTTTGCGCTATATTGAAGTCGAGAATCAGCATTTTGGCTGTAATGGCACTGTTCGCGTCGCTGACAGCCAACGCGCAATTCAATAACCCGAACGGCCTTGCTTTCGACAGTGAAGGCAATCTCTGGCTTGCAAACGCCGGCGCTAATCAGGTCCTCGAACTCAATCCGACCACCGGGGCCGTTCTCAACACCATCACGCAAGGGCTAGATGATCCAGTGCGGCTGTTCTTCAATGCGAGCGGCGACCTCTGGGTCCTGAACCTGAACGGCAACAACGTTACCGAGTACGACGATCTGACCAAGGCGGGGGGGAACCTCGTCGCAACGGTCACCAACGCCAGTATCAGTCGACCGTTGGCCCTCGCCATCGATGCCTACGGCGATTTCTTTATCGGCGACAACAGCGCCAACTCCGTTATCGCTCTTCGCATCGACAGCAGCCTGGTTGAGACCCTGACCAAAGACGACAGCGGGTTTCATTTTACCGCTCCCGGAGTGCTCGCGATTCACGGTGAAAACATCTATGCCGGCTTCGGGCCGAACGTAGGCGAGAATGCGGTGATCAGCTACAACGTGGGGGAATTCCTCACCGATGACCCGAAGGAGATCACGGTCTACAACGACAATGTAAACACCGGCCCCACCGGCGTTGCCTTCGACAGCAAGGGAAACGTCTACATTTCGGAATACACCAGCGGCACCGCCGTGAAGTATGCCGCGAACAATGGAACGAAGCCGTTACTGGTGAACAATCAAGGCACTGGCGGCTGTGAAGGTATCGCTGTGGTCGCCGTCGAGAACAGCGGAGACGCCGTCGGGGACATCTACGTCTCGAACTCGATCTTCAACAACATCACTGTGTACAACTCGTCGGGCACGTTGATCAACACGCTCGACTAGATGTGGTCTATGAAATGGATATACAAACGCATGCAGGCCGCGGCGGGCGGCGCCGCTACCGTTCCAGAGCGCGGCACTTCGGGTTCGAATGCGGAGCCTTAGGACGGTAAAGCTCGCGAAGATCAGGCACGAACCAAGATCTTCAGAGCCAGGGAGAGTACCATGAGTAAACTCAACTGGGCGAAGCGGACATCCTTTGTCTTTCTAGTGTGCGCAACGACGGCGATTGCCTTGCCGGCGCAGACTTTCACCACGCTTTTCAGCTTCGACGGCACGGACGGCGCCAACCCCAACGACGGGGTCGTCCAGGCCACCGACGGGAACTTCTACGGGACAACAGTCAATGGCGGGGCCAACGGCGAGGGGACTGTTTTCAAAATCACGCCAAGCGGTAGGCTGACGACGCTGCTCAGCTTCGACCTTACAGACGGCTCCATCCCCTTCGCGGGGCTGGTCCAGGCTACCAATGGGAACTTCTACGGGGTAACGTTCGAGGGCGGTGCCAACAGCGCTGGCACGATCTTCGAAATCACCCCAAGCGGCAAGGAGACGGTCCTGCACAGCTTCTGCTCGCAGAGCGACTGTACGGACGGCGAGGGCCCCCACGATTCGCTGGTCCAGGGCATTGATGGGAACCTGTACGGGACAACGCTCTATGGCGGCGCCGAGAGCAGCGGGACGGTCTTCGAAATCACGCCGGGTGGCACGCTGACGACGGTTTACAGCTTTTGCTCCCAAAGCGGTTGCACGGACGGCAACGGTCCCCAAGGTGGGCTGGTGCAGGCCACCGACGGGGACTTCTACGGGACAACCTCCCAGGGCGGGGTCAACAACCCCGCTTCGTGCATGGCCAATGGCACTGGATGTGGCACGGTCTTCAAGCTGGCCACGGGGCTTAACCCTCACACCGTGACGCTGCCCACCTTCGGCACGGTGGGAACCCCCGTGACGATCCTCGGCACGGACTTATCCGGCGCGACCGGCGTCGCCTTCAATGGCACGCTCGCGACGTATCACGTAATCTCGTCCTCCGAGATCACGACCACCGTACCCTCCGGTGCAACCACCGGCACAGTGCAGGTAACGACACCGGGAAGCCTGGTGATCAGCGATGCCGACTTCCGCGTAACCGGGCCGCTGCGCTTTG
>JASHQD010000294.1 GCA_030037755.1 Terriglobia bacterium | reverse complement strand
GTCGGGTCTGATCGACCAGTACCGGAGCCGTTTGCGAAAACAGATTGATGACCGGTGTGCAGCCCAACAGGAGAGACTTGGCGGTGACGGCGCTTTCCAGGCGCTGATGGCGGTTCTGTTGGTCAAAGGGGGAGATTAGAAAAAGGATCTCAGCTTTCGATGACATTCCGCTCGTTCGCAACGGCGCAAGACCCTCTAATCTCAGGAAAAAGAACTTCTGGGGAAAGGCGAAATACTCCTGCAGGAGCCGGTACCCCAGGAACGAGCGCCTCGGGTAGGGTAAAACTTCTTCGTTCTCTCCGAAACCCAGAGGAGTCAGCCTGGCCTGCGCCAATTCACAGGGCGGAGCTTTGGGATTCAGGGGGTTACGCGCCAGGATCCGATAGCAATTCCGGCACAGCAGCTCGTACAAGGCATGCACAATCGAGTCTTCGCCGTTCAGATAGAAGACCAGGTCTCCCAAATCGAGCTTGCTAAAGGCGACGTCCGGGAAGCACTTCAGTTCCAGTCTGAGCACGGAAGCGGCCTCCGGCGCGCGCAGCGACGGGTTCAGCCGGTCCGGGGTCAGCCATTGAGCTTGCGAGACCCTGATCGGCCACAGGGTGGTGTCATAGCACGTGCGGAATTGGCAGCGTGCAGGATCGAGCATACGGGTATACAGCGCGGTCGCCTTCGGGATCACGAGGCTGCTGGTCAGTTTTCCCCGTTCGGGATCCGTGTGGAACTCCACGACGGTCATCGGTGGGATGGGCCGTAGATAGTGCGGATACAGGATGTTGAGCAGGGCCTGCGTGATCTGGGGAAAATCATCGTCGATGCGGAGATGAACGCGCGCGGCCAGCAGCGCAAAAGACTCGATCATCCTCTCGGCGTGGGGATCATCGCAGGTATTGGGGCTGAGCAACAAGCGGCCCGCTATCTTGGGGTGCTTTTCCGCAAACTCGGCTCCCATCTGGCGGAGAAAAGTGAGCTCTTCCTCGTAGTACTCCTTAAGCTCATCTCGCACCGTCATCTCCCCTTACTTGATATTCTCTTTTGCCGACCTCGAGCATAGAGTCGAAGACCACCGGTTCCGGGGAGGGTTCGAGGCAAAGCACGCCCTCAATAGAGAAGTGCAGCTTCTCGCGACGCTCGCCGCCCGGTTCGAGCCTCACTCGTACACGCTTCAACCGGGGTTCGAAAGCCGCAATGGTAGCCTCCATTTCGCGCACCAGTTCGTTGTAATCCTGGGTGGAAAGTGCGCCCTTCGACGCGATATCGATAAAACCATAGTGATAGACAGACTTGGCCGTTTCCGGGCCCTCGACCGGCTCGATTGTGCGCCGCGAATTCAGCAGCCATTCCAGGTCGCGGCAAACGAATTTCTTGAACCGGCGCACCGACTCCGTCCGGGTCAGAGGCGCCTCGGCCCTGGTTCTGGGATCGTCGTCAATAAGCCGATCGAGAACCGATAGCGTAACGGGTCCCTGAGAGTCATTGCGCGCCATAGCTATTTCTCGTCGCCGACAACTTGCGCCGGATCCAATCGGCAGATGCGTTCAAACAGCTTCTGTTGTTGACCCTGATCCGCCAGCACCTTCTTGCTTGATTTTCGCAGGATGGACAGGACAGCGGCCACCATGGCCGGATCCTCCCAATCGTCCAGCTTGTGTGCTTCAATGTCGGCCGCGAGGTCGTCGAGGATTGGCTGCGCGATGTTCGGTTTGTTCGCGGCGATGCACATCTCAACCATCTGCAGCTTGCGCCGGAACCGCTCCCTTCCTGAACGCTGGCGGGCGATGTCCTGCTGCATGATTTCGAAAGCCTTTCGCTCCTGGCCGGCGCGAAGGGCCTGCAACGCGGCGGCGTGCATGTCCGTAGGCGCGCCCGGCCATCGGGGTCCGAATCCGTTGCTGGAAGCAGGCGCCGGCGTCGCCCCGGTGCCGGACGGGATCGGCGTTTCCTCACTCATCGACTTGAGCCAAGCTCGGGTCTCGGCGTTTGCGACCGGAGTGTCGTCCATCAGCGTGGCGTCAAGCAGTTGCGGGATGTCGATGACGAGCGCCCTTAGCCCGGAACGGATCGCGCGCGCGATGGCCGCGTAGTCGGAGCCCAATGCGTCGCAAGCCTCGACCACCATTCGTTGAAGGTCGAGCCAGGCCCGGCTGCAGGGAAGGGCCATGGCGTTCTCCGCCACGTCGAGCAGATCTACCCAGTTTCGGTCCAGAGCCAGCTTCTTCAAGCGCCGGCGCAATTCCGTGGGCGGTGCTTCGAGCGCGGCCGGATCGGACTGATCGATGGCCGCGCGCAACTCGCCCCAGCGCAATCCGCGCAGCATCAGGTATGGCGCCGGGCTGTGCGGCTCGCGGCGCCGAAGGAAGGCCGCAGCCTCGGCAATCCGGCGGATGGAGTCAAGCCGGTCGGCAGGCTCAGATGAAGTCTCCAAAGCGAACAAAACTCCCGCCGGAGCAGGTGCTACCGCCAGGCCCGGCGCGAGGGTCCCGCTATCATCAGCAGCCGGCGCCGCAGGCGCGTCCTGCACAGGGTCCGGTTCTTTCTCGCGCTTCCTTTGGAGAAGTCCGTGGACGACGTGACGAATCTTCTGAA
>JASHQD010000293.1 GCA_030037755.1 Terriglobia bacterium | reverse complement strand
CCCACCATGGCGCGGATGGCGCCGGTCTGGTTATCGACAACCAGCATGGAGCCCTGCACGTTCGGAATCTGGTCGAGCATCACCTGTACGCTGCGGCCCTTGACGGACTTGATCAGGAAGCTGTCGAGGTCGCCGGACAGGAAGACGTCGTGTGCGTCGAGGGCGTGCGTCCAGGCAAAGTCCGAGGGTGTGAGGTGCGCGATGAAATCTCCAAAGCGGACCGTGGCGCCTTGCGAGTTGACGGACATCACCAGGCCGTGCTCCAGCGTCTCCGGCTCGGGCTCGCCGTGCCAGTCGTCGTCCACGTACGATTCGAGCGTCTCCGGTCGACCGTCGGCTCCGGTGACCGGATTCTTCAGGATGTTTTTCTCTGGGCCGCGCCAGCCGCGCCTTTTGTCGTCATTCCGCAGACCTTCCCGCAGCGCTGCCTCGGCCTCGCGCTGCATCTTCAGATCGACCGTGGTATACACCCGCAGACCTTTCTGCTCCACGGCCTCCTCGCCGTATTTCTTCTCCAGAAACTCGCGCACGTCCTCCACAAAATAGGGCGCAACATTGTTGTTCCAATGCGTGATGCGCAGCCCCAAAGGCGTCTCGCGGGCCGCGCGGTACTGCCCGCGTGTGATCTTGCCGTTATCGAGCATGGCATCGAGCACGCGGTTGCGCCGCTCGAGGCAGCGCTCCGGATGCCGGATGGGCGAGTATATGTTGGGATTCTGCGGCAGACCTGCCAGCATGGCCGCTTCGGGCAGCGCCAGGTCGGTCAGATGCTTGCCAAAATAAAACTCGGACGCCGCTTCGAATCCGAAGTTGCCGTAGCCCAGCTCCATCTGGTTGGCGTACATGGTGAAAATCTGCGGCTTGGTGAAGTGCCGCTCGATCTGGATCGCCAGCAGAGCCTCCTCCACTTTCCGGCGCCAGTTTTTTTGCGGACTCAGGAAGAGCCGCCGGCTGAGCTGTTGAGTGAGGGTACTGGCGCCCTGAGCCGCCCGGCGCTCCATCAGGTCGGTCACGGCGGCGCGCACAATGCGGATCATGTCCACGCCAACGTGGCTCTCGAAATGCCGATCCTCAATGGAGAGCACCGCGTCGCGCATCACCGGCGGGATCTGGTCGTAGCCGACGATCTCGCGGTGTTCGAGAGCGAAGCTCGCGATCGGCGTGCCGTCGTCGGCATAGAGCTCGGTCATCACGTCCGGACGGTAATTCTCGAGCTCGGCGACCTTGGGGAGGTTAGTCGAATAGACAAACAGCAGGCCCGCCAGCACTCCGCTCCCCGCGGCCAGCAACAGCAAGACCGCGAAGACAAACTGGCCAAAGATGCGTCGGCTGCGCGCCCAGGCAGGCAGCGGCGCCTGGAGACCGGGTCGCTCGGTTGGCGGGGGTGCTGTCCTGGCCATAAGAAGTGAACTCAGTACCGATTGTAAGGCTCGATAACGAGTTGGTCAAACATGTCGACAGTCGACAGTTGTCAGTGGTCCATTGTTCACAGGTCGTGGATCATCGATCGTAGATCGTGGTTCGTGGATCGTCGGTAACTGACCACGAAAGGGCGGCCCGGCTGCCAAAAGGGGCTTTAGCCTCTGAGGTTTGCCGTTGGCATCAGCGGCTAAAGCCGCGCCCTTCTCAGTTGCTCAGATCGCCGGATGCCGCGTGCGGGGCCGCTGATTGCGCACCCGGCAAGGGAAGCACCGCGCGGACGAGTGTGCCGCTCGTGTCCGACTGGATTTCGAATCGCCCGCCGAATTGGATCACGCGTTCGCGCATGCCGTTCAGGCCGACACCACCGCCGCCCCGGACCCTCAGCTTCTCCAGCAGCTCCGGCGGGATGCCCTCGCCGCCGTCGCGCACCGCAAGCGTAACGTGATACCCGTCAAGCTCGACGGCAACATCCACAAACTGGCTGCGAGCGTGCCGCAGAACGTTGGTCAGGCTCTCCTGCATCACCCGGAACAGCACAAGCTCAAGTGGGGCAGGCAGCCGCTGCAGGTCAGCGGGCATACGGAGGTTTACCTGGATGCCGCTTCGTTGGGAAAAGCCTTCGGTGAACGTCCGGGTTGCGGCGGCGAATCCCATCTCGTCCAGAAGCGGCGGATGCAGCAGCAGCGAAATGGTGCGCGTCTCGCTCAAACATTTATCCAGGTTCTCGGCGACGTGCGCCAGGGCTTCGATCCCCTTGCCGTTTTCGCCTTGTTTCTGCAGGAAAGAATCGAGCACAAGCCTGGCGTGCGAAATGTACTGCCCTACACTGTCGTGCAATTCACGGGCGATCCGCCGGCGCTCTTCGTCCTGCGCGCCGAGCAGGCGCAACGACAGCCGGCGCATGTTCTCTTCCGCCTGCTTGCGCTCGGTGACGTCGCGTATGGCGCTGGTGACCAGCAAGCCCTCATCGGTTTCGAGCGGACTGAGGCTGATTTCGGTGGGAAATTCGCCGCCGTCCTTGCGCAGGCCGTAGAGTTCGAAGCCTGCGCCCATGGCGCGAGACCGGGGCCCGGCATAGAAATCGGCCCGGTGCCTGGGATGCGCGGCCCGAAAGCGCTCCGGCACCAGCATCTCCACCGGGTGCCCCAACAGTTCGTCGCGATTGTAGCCGAAGAGCTCTTCCGCCTGGGAGTTCACCAGGACGATCGTGCCCTCCCGGTTCACCACGATCATGCCGTCGGGAGCGGATTCCAACAAGCCGCGGAATTTGGCCTCGGCGCTCTCGATTTTGGCCCCGGCCGCAACCAGGACGCGCAAGCGCTCCTCGGTAAGCAGATGGCGCTCTCTTTCGCGTTGGGCCTGCCTCTGGTCGGTAACATCCCGGAAAACAAGTACCGTGCCCACGATGTGCCCGGCCTGGCTGCGTATCGGCGCTCCACTGTCGTCAATCGGGACTTCCGTGCCGTCCTGCGCAATCAGCACAGTGTGGTTGGCCAGGCCTGCCACTCCGCCCTCCTGCAACACCTTGCCGACGGGGCTTTCCACCCTGACGCGCGTCGTTTCGTTGACGATGCGGAAGACATCGTCAAGATGCCGGCCCAGCAGATCGGCTTCCGGCGCCCGCAACAGGGATCGAGCCACTTTGTTGACGAACGTCACTTTTCCTACGGCGTCCGTGGCAATGACGGCATCGCCAATGCTTGCGAGGGTGGTTTCATACCGTTGCCGCTCATCCCGCTCGGCATCTTCCGCCCGCTCGGCCCGCTCCACCGCCTCGTGTTGCGAGCGGCTCAGCAGAGCCATCCCGAAACCGACCAGTACCAGCATCAGCGCCGCGACTTGGTCGTCCCGCCGGCCGATCAGAAGCGATCCGATGGGCTCGGCGAAGAAGTAGGAGCCCGCCGGCACAGCAAGGGCTATTGACAGCAAACCAGGGCGGAATCCTCCAAACCATGCCGCAAACCAGACCGCGGGGAAGAAAAGCGTAAACGGCATGGCGGTGGCTCCCATGAGCGGGGTCAGAGCCATTCGAAAAAGCACCGTCGCCATAACCGCCAGGACCGCCACTCCATACCTTACGAGCCATGACCTTCGCTTCGCCTGGGGATCAGGACTCGCAAATGGCTCCAAGCCAAAAGCGAGGATGAAAAGGAGGACGATGGAGCCCACGATCGCCGCCAGAAGGGCCGTTTGCGCGGCGGCCTCTCCCTCAGCAGAGGCTTCACTTTGGGTGGAACGCTCGTTGCGCTTGATGTCGGCGCCAAGGGCGCGAATATTGTGCATCGTGCGCTTGCTCTGGTCGCTGATCAGGAGCGCCACTGCGGCTTGAGCGCCTTGGGTGCGTCGCAATTCGATCGTCTGCTGGAGTTCGGCCAGCTTCTGATGGACAAGATCGTCCAACCGCGCGGCGTTTGCCGATTCGCCCCTGCGGGCCGCCAGCAGGCTCTTGAGGTGAGCGAGATTGTCAGCGACCAGTTGAACTGTCTGGCTGTAAGAATTCAGGTAACGATCCTCGCCCGTCAGCAGGAAGCCACGTTGGCGGGTCTCGGCATCGATGAGGTTCGAAAGCAGAGTGTCAACCGAGTCTACGACTTCTCTGGTCTGGGCGGCTTCCGCATTGGCGCGGCTGTGCTGCCACCACTCGCGATATGACACGCCAGCCATGGACACCAGGACCAGCACCGCCACACCAAGCGTCACTCTGCTCAAGCCGGGATGTCGCATGGAGGTTTTCGCGTACACGGCAGCATTCTCCTCAGCAAAGTGCACGCGGAATTTATCATGGTAACGCTCGCACGAACCCGGGTGCAACTCCGGCGCTGTCACCGATTTAGTTAAGAGATTAATAGTTAGAGCAATAGCGGAGAAGTGTCGAACCGGTATGTCGTTCTTTCAGTACATCAGTTCGTCATCACGTCAGCTCGTCAATAACATGAGTACGTCGGTTTGTCAGCCCCCTGTCTCGAATGCCCTGGAAGCGCACGTCCGGCAGACCGATGTCTGACGTACTGACAGACTGACGCACTGACAGACCGCGGATGTAGACTCACAGCCGGTCAAAGCCTC
>JASHQD010000292.1 GCA_030037755.1 Terriglobia bacterium | reverse complement strand
CGGGTTGCCCAGCTTTCCCAGCGCTCTGGAGCTGAACGCCGAGGCATTCAACTCCGATCGCCCGTTTCTCGGACTCGCGTTGATTTCAAAAGGCAGAGGTCGGCCCTATATTCTAAGACGAGCGACAGGCAGTGCCCCAACGGCCAAGATCGTGGCGGCTGCGAACCGAAATCCCATCACGAACCATGAGGAGGACGCGGTCTTCATGCCCGAGTTCTATGGCCCGGATTTGGCCTGTCAACGTCAGATTCGCCCGGGACAAGCAGCCCACTGCCCCGGCCTATAGAAAGAAAGTCAGAATTCCTGTTGCCATCAGCGCGGCGGCCCAGAGTACATCGAGATTGATCCAGGTGCGGCGCAGGATCTCGACGCCAACACTTGCATACACCGTGACCGCGACCGCCACGAGGACCACAAGGTAGCCTAGTGTGTGTAACCCGATCGGCAGCAGCCATGCCCTGATTGGCGCCAGGTTCAGGAGTGCCACAGGGGTCCCCGTCATCATGGCATGGCCCATGGACTGCGAACCGCCGCCCTGCAGGACGAGCACGAAAGGCAGAAGCATGAGGCCGGCGCCGTGCGCGGAGGCCATCAGGAACGACCAGACAGTGAGGTCGCGGAATCCCACCTGCATCCCCACCCAACGTGGATGGCGAGAGCGCCAGAGGCGCGACGCCCCGAAGCCAAGAAGGATCAGGGCGCATGCCACGCGCAGACCCACGGGCGGCAGTGCAGTTCTCAACGCTTGAACCAGCAAAACAATCAAGCCTATGGAAACGGCGTGACCGAGCAAAATCGGAGGCAACGCCTGCAGGACCGCCGACCACTTCTTCCGCTGCAGGCCCAGAGACACGGCAAACAGCCAACCCATAGCAGGGTTCAAACCGTGAAAGGCTCCGAGCATGAACAGCGCCGCCCATGGCCAATCATTTGCCCAGCCGGGCATCGTGTGCGGACTCATGAGGGATAACAGAACGAGTCCGATGAGGCATCACCGCCCTCCAGCCGAACCTGATGACCACGGAGCCCGTCGAATTCGACAAAGAAGCGTTCGTCGAAGCCAATTCCACCCTCGGGGGCCACGTCGAGCTTGGCCATCCAGCTCTTGATACCTTCAGGGTAGAACTGTTCGTCCCACGCGCGGTAGAGCGAGTTCGTAAAGTACACGCGTTTGCCGTCGCGGCTTACCTCCACCATTTGGGGTCCGCCGTTCAACGCCACGCCGGGCGCTTTCGGGTGCGGCGTGCGCCTGACGATTCCACCAATGTGCACCGATCCCGTCAGCTTCGGATTGAACGGGTCGCTCACGTCGTACTGCTGCAGTTCGCCTGTGCCCCAGCAGGACACGTAGAGATAACGATCATCGAGCGACAGGTTGATGTCGGTGACCAGGGGCGGCACTGCTTTGAAGCCCTTGAGCAGCGGAGGCAAGTCGTTCTCCTCGGCGGGCTCCGCCGGAATTGAGATGACTTTGCGCGCCTCCCACTTGCCGCCCGCGTGATGCCAGAGCCAGATGGACGACGACAGATCCTCGAGAGACACGACCACGCCGACGAAACCAAACGTCCGTGTGGGATCGTGCGAAGGCCGTAATTCGAGCACGAGCTGGTGTTGTTTGCCGAGGTCGATCGCCTGCGTGTGCGTTCGACGGCGCAGATCCCAAACGTGCAGGTGATGCCCGTATTGGCTGCCGAGCAGCAGCTCCGGCTGGATTCCATCTTCGATCATCCTCGGCGTGCCCCACTCGCTCGTCAGCATGGTGTCGTAACCGAGGTGCCACCAGAAGTCGTAGGCAAAATACTGCGGCCCGCGATCCACCTCCCAACGGCCCAGCACGTCGAACCCGAAGTGGTCGAGCATGAAGACGCCGCCCGGCCCGTCACCCGTCGGCGAGCCGAGGCCGCTCACGTAAATGCCATCCGGCCCGCAGTGGATCGTGTGGGGCCGCGTGTAGCCGGCGCGCGCTGCGACTTCTTCCGGCTCAATCACTTTGACGATCTCGGGATGCCGTGGATCCGGCTTGGTGTCGAGCACGTGGATGCGCGACGACCGCAGGCCCGGGACGATCAGGTACCGGCGTTCCACGTGCGGATGCGGGGCGTAGGGGCAGAGGGCTGAGCTGCAGGCGTTCCAACCAAAGTGGTGCAGCTCGTCGCCGGTATTCGGCATGTCGACACCGCCCACAAAAGTGCCGTACGCCGCAGAACGGGGATCAACATCCACCACCTTAAGCGCGTCGGGCCGCCTGCCCGTGGGGTCAAAGGACGAGACGAAGGCGAGTCTCTCGGTCGGCGCCTGCATTGCCAGCTTCGGCGAAGGATAGAACGTGGGATCGGGTCTCATGAGCATGATTGCGATTCCTCCAGGCTGATTCGCGCTTCTGCGTCAAACCGGCATCGACATTGAACCACTATCGCACGAATACGACTTCGACGCTGACGGTTATTCACTTTAATAACCCAAAACCCATTGACAAGCGCCGGGGAGTCTTAGTATATAAGTATCTCGATTCAATTGCTAGACTTTCCGAAACGAGAATCCCGGCGCGTTTAAACCGGGCGATAAGGGTCTTCTAACCTATAAGTCTAGCATCTCGATTCAGTTACTTCTATTACCGCTTCGGCGGCTGGACGTCGGTTGGGAGGAGCGGAGAAAACAAACATGAGAAGAACGACGCTGATTCGCGCTGGCTATCGCTGGTTCTGGATTCTGATTCTGATGGGCGCCGCAACGGCGGCTCAGGCCCAAATCGTGGACACCGCAGTGGTTTCGGGCCTGGTCAAGGACCCCTCGGGCGCGGTGATCGTCAATGCAGAGGTGAGCCTGCGCAGCGCGGCGACGGGCCTGGAGAGCAAGACCACCACGAACGCGGACGGTCTCTATGTTTCGCCGCCGCTCGGAACCGGGGATTACGACGTTGCGGTCAAGGCGCCGGGCTTTGCCACGGTCGTGCAACACGTTCGGCTGGAAGTGGCCCAGCGCAAGGAAATCGATGTCGTTCTGGCGCCCGGCAAGACGACGCAAGTGGTCAACGTGAAGGCGTCCACGGTGCAGCTCGACACGCAGAACAGCACCCTTTCAAACTTGCGCACGGAAACGGCGGTGAAGAACCTGCCCTTGAACAGCAGGAATTTCGCCCAACTGATGAGTCTGGCGGCGGGCGTGGCGCCGGCCC
>JASHQD010000291.1 GCA_030037755.1 Terriglobia bacterium | reverse complement strand
GAGTGGGATCTGGGTCAGTGGCGATTTCTTCCACACCCTGGGGCTTCGGCCCGCCGCAGGACGCCTGCTCGTGGCCTCGGACGACCAGCGCGGCTGCCCCGCAGTCGCTGTGATCAGCTACAGCTTCTGGCAAGGGCACGACGGAGGATCAGCCGGCGCCATCGGCAGCACACTCTCTCTGAACGGACGTCCCTTTGAGGTCGTTGGCGTCGCCCCCGCGGGCTTCTTCGGTATGGGCGTGGGGCAGCAGTTCGATGTCGCGGTGCCGGTTTGCGCCGCAGCCATTTTTGACGGTAAGAATTCGCGGCTCGACCAACGCTCATGGTGGTGGCTGCGCCTCGCTGGCCGCGTCAAGCCCGGAGTCACGCTGCCGCAAGTGGGGGCCCGCTTAGGAGGGCTTTCGCCTCAAGTCTTCGCCGGCGCCGCACCCGAGGACTGGCCGCCCACCCAGCAGCGGAATTTCGAGAATCACACCCTCTTAGCGACTCCTGCAGCCACGGGCACCTCGCTGCTGCGGCAGCAGTTCAACCAGCCGCTGCGCGTGCTGATGGCCGTGGTCGGGCTGGTGCTTCTCATCGCTTGCGCCAACATCGCCAGCCTCATGCTGGCGCGCGGCTCAGCCCGACAGAGGGAGATCGCCGTGAGGCAGGCCATCGGCGCCAGTCGCGTCCGGCTGATTCGACAGTTGCTGACCGAAGCGCTCCTCCTCTCTTCTGCTGGAGCGCTGCTGGGGATTCTGTTCGCACGCTGGGGTACCACCCTGCTGGTCCGCAGTCTCTCGACCGCCCGAAACAGTGTTTTCCTCGAACTTTCGCTCGATGGCCGCGTGCTCGGATTCACGGTTGCCCTGGCGGTGGTTACGGCTATCCTCTTCGGGCTTCTGCCCGCGGTGCGCTCAACCCGAGTCTCGTTGGACTTGGCGATGAAGGCCGGTCAGACCAACGGGGGTGTGCGCAGGGTGCGGTTTGCGCTTCGCAAGTGGCTCGTGGGAGGCCAGGTGGCGCTCTCGGCGGTTCTGCTTGTTGCCGCCGGACTCCTGCTCCGCAGCTTCGCCAAGCTCGCCACGCTTGACGTCGGCTTTGATCGCAGCAACGTCCTGCTGGTGGACGCCGATCTTCACGTCGCGAAAGTGTCTCCCGACCGGCAACTTGCGACCTTCAATGAGATCGAGCGCCGGCTCGGCGCCTTGCCGGGCGTGGTGTCCGCCGGACGCTCTTTATTCACACCCATCAGCCACCGAGGCTGGAACCAGTGGATCCAGACGGACTGGTCCAAAGGCCTGGGGAACCCTGACGCTCTGACCTGGTTCAACTGTGTTTCGCCAGGCTTCTTCAAGACATTGCGGATGCCTATGCTGGCGGGAAGGAATTTCACCAGCGATGATACCCCCACCTCTGCGCCGGCGGCGATTATCAGCCAAACCCTGGCCCGCCGGTTCTTCCCTGGTCTGAATCCCATCGGCAAGACATTCCGCATGGTTGAGATCGGAGGTCGATCCGGGGCCCCGATCGAAGTCGTCGGATTGGTTAAGGACTCGAAGTACCTTTCGGTCCGCGAAGATGCTCCCCCTACGGCGTACTTTCCCGCCACCCAGGACTCACAGCATTTCGAATCAGAAACCTTCGAGCTGCGAACCGCCATACCACCGTCGGCTTTGGCTGCGCCCATCGAGACCGCGGTCGGAGATGTGAACCATGAGATTCCTCTTCAGTTCCACAGCCTGGCCGGGCAAGTGAATGACTCTCTGGTCCAGGAACGCCTGCTGGCTCTTCTTTCCGGATTTTTCGGGGCCCTGGCGCTGCTGCTGGCCACGGTCGGACTCTACGGTACGCTGAGCTATCTGGTGAGGCAGCGCCAGACCGAAATCGGTGTCCGCATGGCGCTGGGCGCCCGGCGGGAATCGATTCTGGGATTGGTGATGCGCGACGTGGTCTTCGTTCTAACTGGCGGCGTAGCGGCCGGCGTGTGCCTATCGCTGGCTACGACGCGGCTCCTTCAAACCATGCTCTTCGGACTAGGCCCACGCGACGCGGTAACGATGATCGCAGCCGTCGGCATCCTGTCGGCGGTGGCGCTTCTCGCGGGATACCTGCCCGCGCGACGCGCGACTAAAGTTGATCCCATGGTGGCGCTTCGTTACGAATGACGACCATCATGGCCCTCAGCGGCGAAAAGCGGCCATGCAAATCGAGCCGGCCAGGAGAAAACGCATCAGATCGGATTCGGTTCGCATGTTAGAAACTCGTGTAGAGTCATTCATGTCGCCTTTCGACACCAGGTCGTGCAGCAATGGTTTCGAGTGTCCGATAACAGAATTTATCGGACACCACAATCCGACAGAGAAGAGCCCAAATCACCGTTGCCGATTTGCAACGCTGGCGCCAGATACATGGTTGACCTGCGCGACGCTGTATCGCGGTGGGCGAGGAAACAAAACGGCTGCCATTCGCGCCTTCGGCATGGCTGCCTTAGCGTGAGGTCGGCACTACCGGCAGCGAGATGTAGCTCGCTTCGCCCGGTTCATGCCAGATGCGCTGCGTTGCCTTATTGAAGTCCTGGGGCTTGGCGTCGAAGATGTTCGGCACGAAAGTCTGCGGGTTGCGGTCGTAAAGGGGGAAGAGCGTTGACTGGACCTGCACCATGATTCTGTGGCGGGGCCCAAACGTATGGTCGACGTTCGGCAGGGCGAATTTGTACTCCAGGGGCTGATTCGGAACAATAGCCTCGGGACGCGAGAAGCTGGTGCGGTAGCGGCCGCGGAAAATGTCGATGGCCAGTGGCAGCTCATAGCCGCTCATATCCGGGTTCACTCCCAGCGTGCCGGGAAAGGCGCCTTCGGTATCGAGCGGCGTGGGCTGGTCGACGGGATAAACGTCGATCAGTTTCACCACCCAATCGGAGTCTGTACCGGTGGTTGAGGCGATGAGGTGTACGATGGGTTCCCCGGCAAGTTTCATCGGCTCAGTCAACGGAGGCGTCAGGTAGGTCAGCACGTCGGGCCGTCCGTCGACGAAGCGCTGATCGGTCAGCAGCCACGTGCGCCATGGGCCTTCATCGCCCGTCACCGGCCGCGGCCCGTAAGGCACCGGCTTCGCCGGATCGGAGACATACTCGTCATATTTCGCCGCGCCGGCCTCCGGAGCTTCGAACGACAGCCTGCCCTCGGCGCCCAAGTAGAGCGGTTTCGAGTCGTCGCTGCAGCCCGCCTCGCAGCTTAGCGGCCACTTCTGGAGCGAATCCCATTGGCCGGCTCCAGTATCGTAAATCCACACCGGCGGAATGTCAGCCTGGGGCGAACCGGGCTTCAGGTATTGATCAAAGAATGGCAACAGCACGTCGCGACGCCATTGCTCGCTGGTGTCGGTGGCCCAGGCAAAGGGACCAATCGCCCGGCCCTGGCGATTAATCTGCGAGTGGAACCATGGTCCCATGACGAGGTAGTTCATCGTGTTGGCAGTGTCCTGCGGTTCCCAGGCCCGATAGCAATGGTTCGCGCCATACATGTCCTCCTGATCCCACTCGCCCTGCTCCCACATGGTGGGCACGGTCAGTTTGGTGGTGGCAATGAGCTTGTCCAAGGCTTGCGCCTGCCAGAAACCATCGTAGCTGGGGTTGTTCTCGACGTCGTTCCAGAACGGCAGCTGCTCCATGCCGCGGGAACGCGCGAAGTTCCCCGCCGTACCTGCTTCCAGAAAGTTGGTGTAATCATCTCCCGGATGTGGAATTGAGACTCCGCCGCCGCGCTGGGTGGTTTGCCCCAGAAAATAGTCGGCGCCGGTCTCGCGAAAAGCTCCATAGTGAAACCAGTCGTCCCCCATCCAGCCGTCGACCATGGGGCTCTCCGGCGCGGTCACCCTGAGCGCGGGATGGGGATGCAGCAGAGCCATAACCACCGTGAAACCCTCGTATGAGCTGCCAATCATGCCCACGCGGCCATTGCATTCGGGCACGTTCTTCACCAGCCAATCGATCGTGTCCCAACCATCGGTCGTGTCGTCGGCCCCGCTGTTGTTATAGCCTGACCCCAGTGGTGGCGGCGTCATCAAGTAGGCGCCTTCGGACCCGTACTTCCCGCGCACATCCTGATAGACGCGGATGTAGCCGGCGCGCACGAAATCCCGATCGGAGAGCGGCAGCGCATCGATCAGGCGATACGCGTCGGGAGCACCCGTATGGTGTGCTGCATCGTAAGGCGTGCGCGTCAGCACGATCGGTGCATCGTGCGCGCCTTGGGGAATCCAAATCACTGTAAAGAGCTTCACCCCGTCGCGCATGGGAACCATCACTTCGCGCCGGGTGTAATCACGGCCGGCAGGCGGAGCTTTAAAGTTCTCATTCATATCGTTGGAGTATGGCTTTTGCTGCCCGGGCGCGGCGACTGTCAGGGCAGCGAGCACTCCCAGACATAGAGCAACAACAGTCTTTGTGGACTTCAAGAGGCCTCCAGTCAGCCCGATTCGGCGCACACGGTTACATGGTTGCCAAGCGGACTAGGAATTTTACCGGTGCTGCCAGCCAGATTGCGTAGCGGACCTGCGCGTGGTTCTTGCGCAGGACAAACGCCCGAAGTCCCGCCAGAGCGAGGCACACTGTTGATTGCCCAAAGTAGTAGCCAACGTGGGCCATGCAGGCACCCAAGAGCCCGAAAGGTCATTCACAGTCATGTGAATCCTCGTGGTCCTTTTATCTCAACGAAAACTCCGAGTCCTCGAACCCTCGCGATCGCAAGCCGATCCGACCTGCTGCGGGCCCTTATTATAGTGCGATTTCGGCCCGAAGACATTTGCACCTTGGGAAGCATGTCCCGATCCGGCACCCATGGCGCTTTGGCCTTTCGGTGTATACCTCGCCTTTGATATGCAACCCTCCAGCGAATTGTTCGAAACGCATCGTGCGTTCCGCCGAAGCCCGCGGTCGCCACCAGCACATTGCCAGCGGCGAGGTGGCACGATCCACTCAGCGGAGAGATCGGTTCGCATCGTATGTGGTGGCTGGGGCGTTCAAGCGAGCGAACAAAAGAGACCATGCTTCTGATGCCGACGCGCTATCATTCCTGTGACCACCGCCTTTGCACGCAGTGGGTCTAGGAGAGGCCGACTGGCGCACAATTCAGCGGATGCTCGTCGGCATTATGAGCTATTTTTGCATCGACTTGCGAAGTGTTCCGCAGCGCGCGTGGTCGGATTTGAGCTTCACCTTTCATCGGCCGATCGACTGACGACTGGAGGTCATGTGTATCGAAAGCTGGCCCTTGCCGTTCTCGCTTTCACTCTTACGTCACCGAGCTTATTGCCGCTGGGTCAGTCGCCTCCCCGCTTGATCGTGGTGACGGTTGTTGATCAAATGCGCGCCGACTATCTTGACCGGTTTGCTGCTTACGAGACGGGCGGCCTGCATTTCCTCGCCGCTGAAGGCGCAGACTTCGTCAACGCCAATTATCAGCACTCCCCGACCGAGACGTGCGTCGGACATGCAGTGTTGCTTTCCGGGAGGAATCCCGATCACACCGGCATTGTGGCCAACGAATGGTATGATCGCGTCGCAGGAAAGATGGTGTACTGTGTCGATGATTCCAGTGCGCCTCTCGTAGGTGGCACTGGGAGTGCGGTATCGCCCCGAAACCTCATCGGAGAGAACTTCGCCGACTGGCTACAGACTTCTTATCCGGGCGCTCGCGTCTATTCGATTTCCTTGAAGGACCGCGCGGCCATTCTCATGGGCGGACATCGTCCGCAGGGCGCTTTCTGGTATTCGCACGGAACAGGCCAGTTCGTTACCAGCCGTTACTACGCGAAAGAACTTCCCCCGTGGGTGAACGCTTTTAACGAAACTCGTCCGGCGGACTCCTACGTCGGCGAGCAGTGGAATCCACTGCTGGACGCGACTTCACCGGTGTATCACACGCATGAAGTGGCCGGACAGTTCCCGCACGTGATGCCAGCGGAGAAAGGCCCCCAGCTTTACGACAGCGTTTATGGATCGCCCTATGGGGACGAGCTACTAGAACGGTTTGCGGAAGCGACAATTGCCGCGACCGACCTGGGCCAGATGGACAAAGCCGGAGGCATCCCGGACTTGCTCTGCATCAGCTTTTCCTCCAACGATGCTGTGGGACACGCCTACGGCCCTGACAGCCCGGAGATCGCCGACGAGCAGATTCGGCTTGACCGCACACTCGGACGGTTGGTCGCATTTATCGACTCGAAGGTCGGAAAACAGAACGTCCTGTGGATTCTCTCCGCCGACCACGGATCGGAGCCCGAACCAGAGGCTGAAAGGGAGCTCAACCATAACACGGCGGCTCAACGGCTGCCGTTTTCTGACGCCCTGAATTCGGCGCAGAGAGAACTGGATGCCATTTTTCACATACCCGGCGGCATGAAGTGGTTTGTGGCCACAACGGATGGAATGCTCTATTTCAATGTCGATGAACTCGAACGTCACCACATCAAGCTCGCCGCGGCCCGTCGGGCGCTCGCGGAGCGGGTGCACAGCGTTCCGGGTGTCGAGGCGTTCTACGATGTCGCAAAGGCGTCAGACGCCCCGGGCTGGTTTGGCAACATTCTGAGGAACAGCTATTTTCCTGGGCGCAGTGGCGACGTTTATTACCTCACCAAAGAGTGGACCTATTTCAGCTCCCGACCGACCGGAACGTCCCATGGCGACCCCTGGCCTTATGACACGCATGTGCCGTTCGTGATTGCGGGATGGCGGGTTCAGCCCAAACGGATCGCGACGCGCATCCAGGTTGCCGACCTTGCGCCCACGCTCGCCGATCTGCTTGAAGTCCACTGGCCTCCCTCGGAAAAGGTTGACGGCCGCTCACAAAAAGCCCGGTTTTCTCTGGCTCAATGAGCGTTTGAACGGGAAAGCTACTCGGCCTCCGTCGTTAAGAGAAGCACTACGGGCAACGCTTGCTAATTTACTCGCGCGCCCTCGAAGCAACGGGAGGGCTGCCATTGTCAGCGACCATGCATCTGGTTTTCATCACGTCCCGGTTTCCGCCGGTCGAGATTGCTCAGAAGATAGCGGTTTCTCTCGGGATCGGCTTGTTGTTGGGCCTTGAGCGAGAGTGGTCTCACAAAGAATTGGGCGTGAGAACGTTCACGGTCGTGTCGCTTCTGGGCATGCTGAGCTCCCTATTGGGAAACAGCTACGCGCTGATGTCTCTCGCGGGAACATTTCTGCTTGTGGTGTTCGTCAACACCCGAAGCTTGCTAAAGAAGCAAACCCTGGAAACCACAACCTCCGCGGCTCTGATGGTGGCGGCGGTTCTCGGTATTTTGATCGGGCAAGGCCATCTTTTCACGCCGGTGGCAGCTTCAATCATCGTCACGATGCTGTTGGCGTGGAGAGCGGAGTTGCGTGAGTTCGCCCGAGGTCTCACACTTGAAGAAATTCGCAGCGCAGTACTGATCGGGCTGCTCGGGTTTGTCATCTACCCCATCCTACCCGACCGCTTTGTCGATCCCTGGCGTCTCATGAACCCACGCCAGGCATGGGTCGTGATTGTCGCGCTCGCCGGTATCGGGTTCGTGAACTACGTTCTGTTGCGTGCTTATGGGACGCGCGGCATTTATTACACGGCTTTGCTGGGAGGACTGGTCAACAGCACGGCGACCGTGGCCGAGATGTGTCCCTGGCTTGTGGCCGGAGGCGAAGGCCTCATGGGGATGGCTGTCGCGGTCGTCTTGCTCACGAACATCGCGATGTTTTTGAGAAACCTCGCTATTCTGGCGATTTTTTCGCCGAGGGCACTGATGCAGGCGCTCGTACCGCTGTTCGCCATGACCGCTGTCTCAGGAGGCATAACTTGGTTCCGCTACAAAAGGACCGCGCCGCCCCCGAACCAACTAAGGTTTTCCTCGCCACTCTCGTGGCCACGGATCACTAAGTTTGGCGTTCTGTTCCTGTTCATTCAGACCGCTGCGGATTTGGCGCAGCGCTACCTGGGAAGGTTTGGATTTCTTTCGCTGAGCGTGGTGGGCGGCCTGGTCAGCAGCGCCAGCACGACTGCGGCCGCTGCACTCCTTGTATCCCGAGGACGCCTGACGCCGAGCCTCGGAGCTACAGCCGTCGTCCTTTGCTCCATCTCAAGCGCCCTCGTAGACCTTCCCCTTGTCTATCAGCAAACGAAACCGAATGCAGCCCTGATCCGCGCCGTTGCCCTTGCGTCCTTGGCCACGGCTCTTGCCGGGTTGGCGGCCTTGGCCTGCAAGGCTCTGTTTTGACCTGCTCCAAATCTTCCCACGCACTGCGAAAACTGGTCCGCCGGGTTGAGTCAAAGGGGTCGCTGTCGCGCGCGTGGCGATTACCGGCCTTTCCAGCGCACAAATGCCGTGTGGGCAAGAAATGAAACTCTGGGGCTGAAGGGCTCTGTCTAGGGCGACAAAACGGCTATTTTACGCCGCTGCGAACAGATGAAAGTGCGGCGGGCAATTTCGACACCCGGCCTGTTCGGACACTGCACGTTCGAGGTTTTGCCAAATGAGATTCACCACCGCTGAACGCGAGTTATCGATCAACCGGATTGGATCCCATAACCTCCTTTTATGGGACGTAAACCGCGCTACCATCAACCTTTCTTTTCGTTAACCATTGAGCGTCAACTCTTACCTTCGGAACACTCCTGAAACGAACGGCGAAGATATCAAAACCATTCCAGAAACTCCTGCGGCACTCCAATTACAAGGTCACCGCCGACGTCTGCACCCAGGCGATGACCAAGGCGAAGACGGTGTCCCGAGTTTAGTTGAAGGTTGGTAGGCGGCGGTGGCGCCGGTTTCGGTAAGATTCCGGTTGCCAAACGCAGAACACCGAAAAGGAGCCTACCGCCGTGAAGAAAACTTACCACATCGTGACCCGCGCTGCCCGCGAGTCGACGGCCGTCATTGAGCAATTCTGCCAAACAAACGGACAGATCCTGCTTCCCATCGTCAACTTGGTCCAAAATGCCAATCAGGTGGTGGAGCACGTGATCCATGAGATCGGGCACCAGATGCTGGAACAGATCCTGGTGTTGAGTGCCGAACAGGTGGCCGGCGGCCGGACGCCGGGCAGGGCCAAAGGCGACATTCGTTACCACGGATCGCAGGCCGGCTGCGTCCATTTGGCGGACCGTAAGCTGAAAGTGAAGCGGCCCCGCCTGCGTCACAAAACCGAAGGAGAAGTGCAGGTTCCGGCCTACGAAAGGCTGCGCGAGGATCGGAGGCTGGGCCAGCACCTGCTGGGCGCGCTGCTGCGCGGCGTGTCGACGCGTGAATACCAGGAAGTGTTGCCGCGGATAGCCGAGACGGTGGGCGTCTCGCGCAGCGCCATCAGCCGCAAAGCTGTCGAGGCCAGCTCCGAGCAGCTTCAGCAACTGCAGGAGCGACGCTGGGAGAACGTCGAGATCTTGGTGATTTACATTGACGGCCAGCGTTTCGGGGAGCATCACATTCTGAGCGCGGTGGGCGTGGACGTCGAGGGCCGGAGGCACATCCTGGGGATCGAGCCGGGAGCCACCGAGAACGCCGCCAGCGTCAAGCGCCTGCTCACCCACCTGCGCGATCAGGGTCTGCCCACGGACCGCAAATACCTGTTCGTCATCGACGGCGCCAAGGCCTTGCGGAGCGCTATCGACGAAGTGTTCGGCGGCGATCAGCCCGTCCAACGCTGCCGCAATCACAAGCTTCGCAATGTGCTCGACGAGCTGCCTCAGGAACAACGCAGCCAGCCGTTGAACTTGATGAGAGCCGCCTGGCGAATGAAGAGCGCAGAAGAAGGCGAAAAACGGCTGGAGCGACTGGCGCGCTTTCTGGAGCGCGATCATGAGTCGGCGGCGCGCGCAGTTTGCGCGAGGGCATGAAGGAGATGTTCACCCTGCAACGGCTCAAGATCCCCGAATCGCTGCACAAATGCCTCGCGACCACCAATACTCATTTGAGAGCCCGCAAAGCGGGGTTGAACGTCGTACCCATAACGTTACGCGCTGGCGCGACGCGGAGATGGTGCAGCGTTGGGTAGCCTCGGCTTGGCAGCTCACCGAAAAACATTTCCGCCGCATCGATGGTTATGCCGATCTCTGGTCATTGGCCGCCATCCTGGGACGAGAGACGAACTCGACCAATCAGCCTTCTAAGGAGAAAGTAGCGTAAGATGAATCAGCCGCCCCGTCTAACCTTCAACTACGGCCGGGACACCTTCGGGATTCCCATGAATCGGTACGCTCCGAACATGACCGGCATGCGGTCGCAACGAGTGACCGAGATCAAATCGGAATCACTGGCCACCTTCATCGAAATCAGCAAATTGGCGGTGCAGAAGTGCTGCAGAGGTTTAGAAAGGACCTGGAGATTGTCTTGAGGCCGTTTCAGCTAGATTGTTTCCCGCTGACCGAGGGTTTGCCGACGACTCGCAGCGCATCCAACAGGCGCCGATTTTCGTCGCGAGTGCGAACGGCGATGCGCACGAACTGCGGCCCCAGGCTCCCAAAGCCCCTGGAATCACGAATGACAAGATGCATCTGTTCCAATTTCGCCCGGAGTACTTTTCCCGAGAGGCTTCTAATCGTCGACCGTGCCAGCAGGAAATTAACCTGAGAAGGGTAAACCTCAAGCCAGCCGAGTTTTCGGAGACCACACTGAAGATATTCCCTTTCTTTTGCGACGAGGGCCAGTGTTCTCTTCTGGTACGGCCGGTCTTTGATCGATTCCGCCGCTGCCGCTATCGCCAGAGTATTCACCGACCAGGGCTCGATCACTTGGCTGAGCGCCTTGGCAATCGATCGGTGGGCAGTCAGATACCCAATCCTCAGTCCGGGAAGCGCAAAGAACTTGGTGAGAGAGTGGATAACGATCAGAAACCGGTTTCTCCCGACCAATCCAGAGAGCGAGGGTTCCCGGGTGAAATCTACGAAGGACTCGTCGACCACCAAGCGTATCTGCATTTTGCGGCAGAAGCCGGCAATTTGCCCGATTTCCTCATGAGGGATGACCGCGCCGCTTGGGTTGTTGGGGTTCGTCAACAAGACGCAATCCGGCTTCGCCCTTCTCAAATCATCAAGAAATGCATTTGTCTCCAGACGAAATTGCCCTTGGGGACGCAGTTGGAACGTGCCGACGTGAGCCTGAACGGACGCAAGGGCTGCACGATTTTCAGAAAAGCCCGGCACGACGAGCACCGCCTTTTCCGGACTGAAATATCGAATGACCAAATAGAGCAGTTGGGTGGCCCCGTTTCCGAAGACGATGCATTCGGGGTCCATTTTCTGTCTTGCGGCCAGCAGCGCGCGCAATTCTTCCTGTCTCGGGTCGGGATAGTGGCATACGGTGCGGATCTCACGGGCCACCCGGCGAAGCGCTCTGGGTGAAATCCCCAAGGGATTGATACTTGCGCTGAAGTCGATGATCTGCTGAGGTGAAACCCCCAACCGCCGAGCTACGCCGTAAATGTCTCCGCCATGGGCTGCCAAAGGCATCAGAGCTTGTGGAGAATCGCGACGCCCGCCATGGCGACGCCGACCGAAAGGGTTGAGGTGGCGTAAAGCAGGCGCCTCACCATGGTTTGTAAGCCAGCAGTCAGAGACCGTTCAGCGTCTCCCAGATAGGCCTTCTGCACGGCGCGTCCCCCATAGACATTACTTCCACCCAGGCGGATGCGAAGAGCTCCGGCATAAGCCGCCTCCGGAAAGCCGGCGTTGGGGCTCGGTTGCGACCGCGCGTCTCGAAGGACGATCTTAATAGCTTTTCTCCAAGAAAGGCCCAGAAAGAACGCGCTCACCGTTACCAGGACCGCCGTAAGGCGGGCCGGCAGATAATTAGCGAGGTCATCCAGCCGCGCGGAAGCGCGTCCAAAATATAGGTAGCGCTCGTCCTTGTAGCCGAACATCGAGTCCAGAGTATTAATGGCCTTGTATGCGATGGCCGCCGGCACGCCTCCAATCGCGAGATAAAACAGCGGGGCCACGATGCCGTCGGAAGTGTTCTCAGCGACGGTTTCGATGGTGGCCCGGATAATCTCTGTTTCATCAAGCGTCCGCGTGTCGCGCCCTACGATCATCCCCAACGCTGCTCTGGCTTCTGCAATCCTTGCGTGCTTTAGGTGATTCACCACGACCTGCGCAGCTCCGTCGAGGCTTCTTACTGACAGTACCGTGTAAGCAAGAATTACACTTGCTATCGTCCCTGCCAACGACGATAGCCTGGCGACTTCCTTTAGCAGGAGCCACGTCACGGCTCCCGTCGCCGAGGGGATCAGAACGGCCGTCAACAGGCCCAGAAGTAGCAATTGACGTGGCGAGCTTCCTATCCTCCGGCACAGTTTTTCCGACGCCGACGCCAGGAAACCTATTCCTCTCACCGGATGCGGCAACCAGAGCGGGTCGCCGAAGACAAGGTCGCCGGCATACGCGAATAGAATCTGTGTTGAGGTCACAAAAGATCCGTAATATCCCCGCGAACGCGATGTTTGGTTTCACGCCGTTCACTTCGTCCGGCAGCATCCCTCCGTCAAGGCCGCGGGGGCCGCCTACGACGACGATAAAATGCCTCTGTTAACGATGCCTGGCTGTGAGTTGAAATGCTGGACGACATACCCCTGCGCGAATGAGAGAGCAGCACCAGCACCAGAGTGGCTGCGGCCAGCCCTTTACCCAGAGCCGCGATCGCGAGTGCGGAGACGTCTCAGCCATTCATGCATCGCACGACCGCACTGCCGGAAAAGTAGTCAATGACGGACATTGCTCCAAAGTCGGAAGCGATACGGAAAAGATTTCGATCCGGCATCCCGAGAGCACTCGCGAGCGCGGCCCGAATCACCCCCGCATGGGTGACCACGATCGCACATCCGCCGGAGTTAGCTGTAACCATTCTGCGCAGCTCGCGCCGCACGCGAGCTTTGAACCTCCTGAATTCCTCGCCTTGCGGGATCGGCTGTCGAGGAAAATTTTCCATCCACCCGCACGCTGCCTCCGGGAAACGTTCGGTGATCTGTTTCCATGTCAAGCCTTCCCAAGCACCGAAATGAATTTCGCGCAGCCCCGGGCGACGTTGCACTTTCATCCCCAGCTTTCGCGAAATTGCCGCGGCCGTCGCCAGGGCCCGGCGGAGATCGCTTGAGTAGATGGCCTGCACCTGGTACCG
This sequence comes from Terriglobia bacterium, assembly GCA_030037755.1. GTDB lineage: Bacteria > Acidobacteriota > Terriglobia > UBA7540 > UBA7540 > Gp13-AA77. Next base: position 1,216 of record JASHQD010000291.1, on the reverse strand, counting down.
CGATATCTTTTCAACCAATCGAGGAAGTTGCCGGCGCCCGCGGGTTGAGAGAGGCACATCGCTTTGTCCAAGGAACAAGCCTTCTCCGTCAGGAGGGGCATGTCTAACCCAAATCAGTCGGCAAGCTCCTTCCAGACCGGCAGTTTCACCCCGCATTTCTCTTTCCCCAATGGTCGTAGAAGATCACGTCGTCGAGCGCTGCGCGCGGGAGCCACCCCACCATCTCCAATTGCGGCTGAGGCAGAAACTGATCCACGTATCCCAGGCAAAGATAGGCCAAGGGGATAACATGCTGTGGAACCTCCAGCACTTGCCGGAGCGATACCGGGTCGAGGATGCTGACCCAACCGACGCCAATTCCCTCCACGCGCGCCGCCAGCCAGAGATTCTGGATTGCGCAGCACGTGCTATAGGCATCGGTCTCCGGAACGGTGTGACGGCCCAGGACGTGCGGGCCGTTTCGCGTGGGATCGCAAGTCACGCAGAGGTTCACGGGTGACTCGAGAATGCCTTCAAGCTTCAGCCGCGAATACAAATCCTTACGCGTACCTTCGAACACCTGGGCAGCTTCCCGATTCGCTTGCTCGAAAAGACCCTTAACCCGAGACTTTACCTCCTCGCTTCGGATGACGACAAAAGACCAGGGCTGCATGAAGCCCACTGATCCCGCGTGATGTGCGGCGTCGAGCAGCTTCCGAAGTACCGGGTCCGGAATGGGCGTGGACAGAAAACGCTCCCGCACGTCGCGCCGGAGATAGATTGCCTTGTAGAGAGCTTTTTTTTCAGCTTCGTCGAACTCGAGCGGAATGGATGCGCTTTCGGGTTCGATCATCGCAGTAAGACTCCGGCAAAATACACCGCCACCTCGGCCATTTGGTTCGTCGCACCCATGCAGTCACCCGTAACGCCACCGATCCGTCGCCAATAATAAATGCCCGTAAGCGCCGTGACTGCTAGGGCGGCGAGAATCGTCCAGGCTGCTTTGGAACGCAGCGCGAAGGCGACAATCACGACCGCCATGGCGGTGCCTAATCCCAGCGAAAGACCGGAGACTTTCTGGGCAACCCGCGCGCCCTGGCCGTTCTCCTCACGGGCTGAGAGCAAAAAAAAGCCAAGTGGCAGCGCGGTCCAACGGTTAAGGACCTGACCCGCAATCAGAAAACGATCGAAATCCCGCACCGAAAGGCTCCCCAGGCACACAAATCGAGCGAGCAAA
>JASHQD010000290.1 GCA_030037755.1 Terriglobia bacterium | reverse complement strand
ACCTTGAGCTGGCTGCGAACGCCACCCGGAAGCACAATGGCGTCGCCCCGGCCGTAGCGATACGCCATCCGGGGATCGTTGCGGTTGCCGAGGCCATAGGCGTCCAGCGACCAGCTCGTGTGAACGTGGAGGTCGCCAAAATAGGCGTTGCGCAAGGGGTCGGGGGTTATCGTTGCGGACTGCCGGGTCGACACCGGCGACTGCTTCGTTTCCCCGGCCAGGGCTCGCGCGCGGTGTGGCCCAAGCGACAATCCCGCTGCGGCGGCCAGGACACTCAAGCCCAACAACACGCCGGTTTGTAGAAGTTTGAACTTCAGTGCGAGGCTTCGCATATCCATCTACGGAATTTACTCTCTCCTGGGCACATTGTATAGCAAGTATATCGAGATACATATATATCGGAAGCCGCACCTCCACGTCAACATATTTTCGCCGATGAAATCTGATCAACGTATTTATTTGCATGGTTGAGAGAGGCTCCGCGCCACCCCATTCGATCACCCCACCAGGACAGGGCCCGGCGCATATTTGCTACCAAGCAGGTTCGAAATCACATTCGAAGGACCGGCCTTATGGTCGTGGAGCCCCAGGCGCCGAGTCACACTAACTGTCACCGGGGAAAGCCACTGGTTCTACCAGTGAGACTCGAAAAGATTTGACCGTTCCGTAGGGTAACATCCTCCTCCAAGGTGGCTTGATGAGAACTCGACCCGAAGGAGGATGTGATGTCAGACCTGTATCAGAGCCTATCCCATTCGAAATGGGACTGCAAATACCATGTCGTGTTCGTACCCAAGCGTCGGCGCCAGGTGCTGTTCGTGCCGTTGCGCCGGCAGTTGGGTCCCATCTTCGACGCTCTGGCACAGCAAAAGGAGTGCCGGATAGTAGAGGGGCACCTGATGCCCGGACCACGTGCACATGTGCATCCCGATTCCCCCCAAGCACCCGGTGGCCTCATGCGGCCACTGGACTCAGAAACTGACTCGAGTATAAGGATTTATGTCCGAACGAACGGTTGAGAGGCATTTGACGGACCGCACATGCGCCACCCGGCCCGCAAAGCGTTGACCGCTGACCACGAAACGCACTGATCCTAAAAAGCGTAGGATAGGATCATGCGATCATCAATGATTCGGTCTCTGATCGGGATCGGTTTCATTTTGTGTGTCGGAAGCGTAACCTCGCTGCTTAGCCACGCAGCGCAACAACCGGCGAGCAGTGCTGTCGCTCCTGCCGAAAAACCCAAGCCGCGCATTCGCCCGAATGACGCCGGCGCTCCCATTCCCACGCGCTTCGAAATGCTGCGTGGCTCCTACGGCCCGTACCGCGCCAATAACGACCTCCTCTATTACGATCTGGACGTCCGCGTCGACCCAGCCCAGAAATTCATCAGCGGAAAGAACACCATCCGCTTCAGGATGCTCAAGGATGACGACCGCATCCAACTCGATTTAACCGACGCCCTTAACATCGACAAGATCCTCTACGGGACGACACCGCTCAAGTACGAGCGCGACACCGCCGCGGTCTTCATCGATTTCCCGGGGACTCTGCATGATGGCCAGGTCTATTCCATCGACTTTTATTACTCCGGCCATCCACCGGAAACCGGCCGCTTCGGCGGCATTACGTTCAAGAAAGACGTTTCCGGGCACGACTGGATCAACACGGCCTGTGAAGGGATCGGCGCTAGCGTCTGGTGGCCGAACAAAGACCAGTGGCGCGACGAGGTCGAAAACGTGGACATCAGCGTCGCCATCCCGAACGGCCTGGTCGACGTCTCCAACGGCAAATTCATGGGAAAGACCGATCTGGGCGACGGCTACACTCGCTGGGATTGGCGCGTGCATTACCCCATCAACAACGATGACGTTTCGCTGAATATCGGCAACAACATCCAATTGTCCGACAAGCTCGGCGATTTGAACCTTGATTTCTACGCCTTACCGGAGGATCTCGCACACGACGGATTACGTCGCGACCCTCCGGACTAGTGGCGTTTTCCGTTCGTTGGCCACTTCAAAAGAAATCATTACGCTTTGGGCGGTCGCGGCGTATGCTGACAGTGGGTCTGCGGAATCAGAAAAGAAGCTCAGGGTCAGTCATCGATACTGACCTTTCTCACTATGAAAGAAGCGCCATTCAATGATCTCAGTTCGGCAAGCATGACGCGACGTCGACTGTTGGGGAGCGCCGCCAGGCTTGCGGCGGCCGCCGTGGCTTCCTCGCTGATGCCGCCCAACGTGCGGCGAGCACTGGCGGAACCGCCGCAATCCGGGTCGTTGGGCGATATCAAGCACGTCGTCCTGCTGATGCAAGAGAACCGTTCCTTTGACCATTACTTCGGCACGATGGCCGGCGTGCGTGGGTTCGATGACCCGAACGCGATGTTGTTGTCCAACGGGAAATCCGTCTTCCATCAGCCTGACGCCGAGAACCCTGACGGCTACACGCTTCCGTTTCATCTGGACACCCGAAGGACCAGCGCACAGAAAATCCCCTCCACGAGCCACGCCTGGTCGGTGCAACACGAGTCCTGGAACGGAGGGAAAATGGACCGGTGGCTGCGGGCGCACCGGAAGGCCGACGGAGTGAATGGACCTTATGTGATGGGTTACTACACTCGTGCCGACATTCCCTTCCAATTCGCGTTGGCCGAGGCCTTCACCCTTTGCGATGCTTACCACTGTTCGGTCCTTGGACCAACATGGCCAAACAGGATGTACTGGATGACCGGCACGATCGATCCCGAGGGAGACCATGGCGGCCCCATTACCCGGAACGAAGAGCCCCGGGGAGGATACACCTGGACCACTTACGCCGAACGGCTCGAGCAGGCGGGGATCAGTTGGAAAGTCTATCAGGAAAAGGATAATTACGGCTGCAACGTGCTTGAGTATTTCAAGGCGTTCCGGAAAACCCATTCGGGCTCGGCCCTCCACACTAAGGGGATGTTGCGCGGCCCCGTGGGACAGTTCGAATACGACGCGATTAACAATAGTCTGCCAGCAGTTTCCTGGATCATCCCCACCAGCTACCAATCCGAGCATCCGGATTACATGCCGGCTGACGGTGCGGCGTTTGTCGCGAGCAAAATCGACGCCATCGCGGCCAATCCGGAGGTGTGGGCCAGCACCGTCTTCATTCTCAACTACGATGAGAACGACGGCCTCTTTGATCACGTAGCTCCACCCTCACCCCCACCCGGCACGCCTCACGAGTTCGTTGATGGCGCGGCAATCGGAGCTGGCTTCCGCGTTCCGTGTATAATCGTCTCGCCCTGGACGGCCGGGGGGTGGATCTGCAGCGATCCCTTCGACCACACTTCACCCCTGCGGTTCCTGGAGAAATTCTCCCGTGTTCCAGAGCCCAACATCAGCGAGTGGCGCCGGAAGACCTTCGGCGACCTCACCTCAGCGTTCCGCTTTGGGGACGCCAAGGCGGGGCCGCCTGTTCTACCTGACACCAGCGGCCCGCTCACCTTGGCCCGGGACGAAGGAGCCCATTTGCCGAAGCCGACGCTGCCGGGCTCTACGCAGACACCGCCCGCTCAAGAGAAAGGTGATCGCAAGCGCGTCCCATCGTAGAGGCCATCCGGTCCACGAGGCATGTCTAAGGCTCCCCGCAGGATTAACAGCGCCGCTCAGTAGCGTCACTTGGCTTCCGGACTCAAGCGGCCCGATTTCCGCTGACGTGGGACGGTAACAACGAACCGAAATTAACAGGGGAAGCGACGAGTCGCTTCCCCCCATTGCAGCGCTCAATTGCCCGAGTACTCCACCGTCTCCGCGCCCCTCGTCTCTTTCGTTCCGTAGCTGCAGTTTGGATTGGGATTCGAGATCCACTGTGTTCCCTGCCAGTCCGGATTCGTGATCGGGTTCCCATTCTGGTCGTACAGGCGGACGGTGAACGTGACCCCCGAGTTGTCGGGGAAATCGCTGCACCGCCCAACGCCGTAGTCCTCGCTCACCGCGCCAAACGCCCAGTTCCAGACCTGCTTCTCGGCAGGGGTCTTGGCGAGCGTTGTCTCTTCGCCTGTGGTCTCATCCTTGCCCACCACGTTCCACGTGGGGCAGTATTCGATCCCGGTTTCGCAGTTGGGACTGATCGTTCCAAGAATCGTGTCGCCCACATTGACGTCCACGAAAGGGCTGTACCAGGAAACTCCGCTCGGGCAGCAGTTCCAGCTCCCGAGTACCCAGTAGTCTCCGCCGCCGCCTGTGGCTGCTCCCCACTGCAGCACCGGCTGAACGATGCTGATCACATCGTTGCTGTCCTCAAAGCCGGGGAAGAGGTAGAGAACCTGTCCATCCTCGCTCGTCGGCGCCGGCGGCACCACCCAGCTTGCGGTAATCTTGTGGTAGGACTCGCTGGTCGTCACCGATACAGACTCAAGCCAGCCGCTGATCTCGGGCGAATGGATTCGGCTCGCCTTCGCATTGGCGGCCACCACGACTCCGCCCGACGTGTAGTGAGGATAATTGCAAACGTGCGCTGCCTCCACCGTGCCATCCGTATGTTGGACGCGTCCGTCGGGGAGCAGCGTGTCGCCTTCCGCCAGCAGCGCGACGCAGGACGGGTGGAAGTAGCCGAACGGCGTGATGACGTACTCTTGCGGAACGTTCGGCGGACGGTTCATCAGCGCCGAAACGCTACTGGCAGCGGCTGGCGCAGTTTCCTGCGCGCTTAACCCTGCCGGAAGCAAGAAAAGCAATCCCGCGATGGCCAGGCAAGCCGCGAAGAAACGGTTCAAGGATCGATTACCTTGGGTCATTTGGTCTCCTGTCGAGACCCGTAGTTGTCTTGAGAGGCGCACCTGGAATCGACCCCACACATCCAACCCGGAATCTCGTGTTTGACTTCAAAAGCGGCACCGATTGTACACCCATCCGGCCTGCCACCATCGCCTCAGGAGGGCTGCACGGGAGAGCGCTGGAGATCGAAGGATTACAGGACATGGCCGGTTGAACGCAGTGTCCAGTGTCCTTGGTGTTGACGGAGATCGGTTGCCGACAGCGGTGCCACATCGATGCGCCAGAACGATTGTGGCGTAGCCCGAATGGCGTGGATGATCGTGGCACGAATGACTGCAGGGTGCGTAACCGCGACACTATGGCCGACATCTCCGACCCGGCCATCGAGCCATTGGGCCACCCGGGAGAGTAGGTCCGAGACGGATTCCCCGGCGTGCGGGGCCGCGCCGGGATCGGTGGTCCAAGCCGCAATAGCATCCGGCTCCTCGGCTTGGACATCGGCGAAACGGCGTCCGGTCCAGCGCCCGTAGGCGCAATCCCGGAGAGCGGCGTCGACGGTCGCGGTCAGTCCCAGTGCCGCCGCGGTTTCTGTGGCCCGAAGAGCGGGGCTCGTCCAGGCCTGATCTACCCGGCCCAGACTGGCCTTCCGAGCGGCCGTGTCGAACTCGCCTACTTCGTCGACGGGCTCGTCGCCTGGAAACGTTGCGGTGCGCAGCGCGCTGGTCGGTAAGCTACACACTAAAGTGAGACGCGTGATCAGAAATGTTCCCCCGGGCCGCTGGCTGCGCCGGTGAGTCCTTTCCTCGGCCGTTGCCGTTCGCTTCAAAAAAAACCGAAGCCCTAAAGTCCCGATGATATCTTGACAGCCTTCCATTTGGGTCGGTAGAATCAATCGCGGTTGTCACTGGAAGATCGTCGGAGAATCCGGCACAGCGGTGCCACCGTGACCGTCGCGGGCTAGGGTCGAGGCCGAATGAAATCTCTTCCAAGCACAAAGATCGATTTGGGACGGCGGATGCCCAGGAGCTAAAGTGATGTCGACGGCAGCGCAGGTTTTTGACCCTGTTTACCGACCAATTTCCATCCCAGCGCGCGAGTTGCTCCCATGGGTCATTTTTGCCGGTCTAATCTTGCTCCTTGTGATCTACTTCGTCGGTGCCGAACAGGGCGCCACATCCCTTTTCTCCGGCATGTACATTCACGAGTTTGTACACGACGGGCGTCATCTTCTCGGCTTTCCTTGTCACTAGACCCCATCCTAGTCCAAGAAGGGAAAGCCTCTCATGGTCAGGACACTTCTGGTGCGAGGGATGCTGGTGGGCATTCTCGCCGGTTTGCTCGCTTTTGTTTTTGCGGAGGCGTTCGGCGAGCCCCAGATTGACCAGGCGATTCACTTTGAGACCCAGATGCGCCTCGCCGCCGGCGAAGGTCCCGAGCCGGTCCTCGTAAGCCGCGAGGTGCAACGAAGTGTGGGCCTGGCCACCGCGGTGGTGGCGTGTGGCGCAGCGTTGGGCGGAATATTCAGCCTGGTATTTGCGTTCGCCCTGGGTCGTGTGGGGCCTATCCGTCCGCGTGATCTCTCTGTGTTGCTGGCGACCGCCGGTTTTTTTTCCATCGCCCTCGTTCCGAGTTTGAAATACCCCGCCAATCCTCCTTCGGTGGGCAGGCCGGAGACCATTGCGCCCCGTACCGCGCTGTACTTCTTAATGATTCTAGTCTCAATCGCCATTTTGATCGCAGCGGTGATAATCGGCCGGCGACTGGCCTCACGGTACGGGGGCTGGACCGCCGTGCTTATAGCTGGAATGTTGTTTTGTGCGATTATTGGTGGCGTCGAATGGTTGCTGCCAACCGTCAACGAGGTTCCGCCGCAGTTCCCCGCCACAGTACTATGGCAGTTTAGACTTGCATCGCTCGGCACCCAGTTGGTCTTATGGGCCACGATTGGCTTATCGTTCGGCGCCCTGACCGAAAGGGACCTTGCAAAGCAGCGCAATGCTGCCCATTCGATATCGCTCTAAGCCGACCGGCCGTTCAAGACCAACCAGGGCGTGCACGAAGTCCGTAGCTTATTCGCCCTGCCTGGCTACTCCGGAGCTACAGGAATAACTCCTCGAATCGCCGCCCAAAGGGAGCGAACCAATCAGCTAGAGCGCTGGCACCGGAAATGGCCGGCACGTCCGCAGAGATGCCAAGCTCTGCCAGTATTTCAGGATGTTCAAAGGCGCCGTGAAGGTAGGTGCCGACGACGCGATTTCCCCTCACGCCTTCTGCATCGTCGTCAACGAAAGCAAAGGGCGTCAAATTGGCCCGCTCATGAAGCGTTTCGCCCAAGTGAATTTCATAGGCGGAATAGGAGTGTCCGCACGGGCTGCGCGCCTGAACCACGCGCGTCGTTTTTTCTCGGCTCATCACGGTTCGTAACGGCAGAAGTCTAAGGCCTTCCACCGTCCCCCGGTCCGACTCCATGCCAAACGGATCGTCGACTGTCTCGCCGAGCATTTGAAAGCCGCCGCAGATTCCAATCAAGGTGGCTCCGCGCCGGTACTGCTCGAGAAGCCAGTCATCCAGATGCTGCGCCCGGAGCCATTCGAGGTCAGCAATCGTGTTTTTTGTTCCGGGGAGAAAAATGAAATCGAAGTCATGGTTGGGCGGACACGTGATCCAACGGGCGTCCGGCAAGAGACGGAAATCTGTGCTGTTCGAGATCCGCGGAAACCGGATAATCGCACACGATGGGCCATCGCGGCGCTCCAAGGGCTCTGCGCCCTCGGGAATACTTAGACTATCCTCATCATCGAGGTGAATATCGCCGGCATAGGGGAATACGCCAAGACAGGGACGCTGCGTCCGATCCTCGAGGATTTTCTCGCCTTCATCAAACAGGGAGCGATCGCCCCGGAACTTGTTCACCGCGAACGCGCGGAGCAGCGCTCGTTCTTCCGGGCTGAGAAGCCCCACCGTTCCGATCAGAGAAGCGAAAACCCCACCCCGCTCGATATCGCCGACCAACAACCATGGCGCGGAAAGCTTCGTAGCCAAGCCTAAATTGACGAGGTCAAGCCGGCGCAAGTTCAGTTCTGCCACGCTGCCTGCTCCTTCGATGATAATCACCTCGAAGCGGGAGGCGAGGTCCTCATACGCGCTCATGACCACATCCTTGAGCAGCTCGTAGTGCTCGTAATATTCTCTGGCCGGTAGAGTCTGCCACACCTTGCCGTTCAGAACGACCTGACTTCCCCCATCGGAATTAGGCTTCAAAAGGATTGGGTTCATGGCCGGTTCAGGTTCCAGCCCACAGGCCCACGCCTGTGCCACCTGGGCGCGGCCAATTTCACCACCGAAGCGGCAGGGATAGGAATTGTTAGACATGTTCTGCGCCTTGAAAGGCGCGACGCGGACACCTTGCCGGCGGAGCCACGCACAAATAGCGGTGCTCGTCCAACTCTTGCCGACATGGGAGGAAGTTCCGCCGATGAAAATGGGCCGGGTCATGGGTGCAGAACGCTCATCAGCGCCCCATCGCTCAACTCGTCGAGGTGAATCAAGGTGGCTCGCATAGCGGACGCTAAAGCCGCCATCGATGCCTTGCCAGCGCCATTTAGAGAAGAATCCACGACAACCGACGAACATGTCAGCTTTCCGGCCGCGGCGAGGGCGTCAGCCCAGGGATCCGCGCCCGTCAAAGAAACGTTGGCCCGTCCATCGGTGAGCAGGATTAGAAACGAGGCGGGGTTCACCAACGAACCCGCAAGTTCAAGGGCGTGGGCCAGGGGTGTTCGGCCGCCGGTCGGAAGAAACTCGAGGGCTCGCACAGCCGCATCCGCATTCCGGCAAGGTGCAAGCACGACCTCCGCCTTGGCGCCGCGGAACGAAATCACAGCGACCTCGTCCAGGTTATCGGCAGACGATTCCAACAGGGCTACCGCAACTCCCTTGACCGCGCGCATTCTCTGCTGCGCGGCCTGCGACCCACTCGCGTCTACAACAAAGATAAAACGGACGCCGCCACTTGCCGTGGGCGGCCGAAAGACCAGGCTCTCACTGAGTAGAGATGCGCTTCCGGTTTTTCGAAACGACCGGGTGAAGCTGGCCACAACATTGAGCGAGTCGCCTTTCGCCGCCCCGCCCGCTCGATTAGTTTCGGAAGTTACGTTGTTCCTGGCTACCGTGGCGGTTCGCCCGCGGGCCAGGGAGTCGGCCAGGGTCGGGCGAAGTTCCGGGGCTTGTCTCGCTTCGGGGGAGAAAACGCGGTCCTTTGTCTCAACTTGGCCTGTTCGGGAATCACGCGGCGCGGCATCGGACGATTGCTCCAAGCTCGGCGTAGAAGCGGAAGGTGCTGCGGGATTGCGTTTGGACCGGTGGTGCAAAACCAGGGCCAAGACGGCTTCGATGTCCTCGGGCAAAATCTCCATGCGGCCGGCGAAAGCAGCGTGCGCAATCGCGGCACGAAGCGTGGCCAGGTCAGCCCGCAGGGATCGGACTCCGGCCTCGGTCACGCGCTGAGAAATCTCCCTGAGAACGTCAGCCGCGGGTTGGATCCCGGCGATCACCGCGCGCGCTTCCACAATCGCCTGCCGCAGGCGTTCTTGTTCGGCTTCGAACTCGGTACAGAAGACAACCGGGTCCGAATCGAAGCGCAAGCGCGATTGCACAATCAGGGCCCGGTCTTCGGCAGCTCGTGGCGTCTCGACATCGAGAGACAGGGCAAAGCGGTCGAGTAACTGTGGACGCAGGGAGCCTTCTTCGATGTTCATACTCCCAAGCAGGATAAATCTCGCTGCAGAGGAAGCGCTGAATCCATCGCGTTCCACGTAGTAGCGTCCGCTCGATGCGGCGTCGAGCAAAGCGTCCGTCAAAGCGTCGGACAGAAGGTTCACTTCGTCGATGTAAAGGACGCCGCCATGGGCGTCGTGAATGAGGCCTTGCTTCAAGCGGGCCTCTCCCTTCAGGGCGTCAGCGAGATCGAGACCACCCAGAAGCCGATCTTCGGTCGTGCCGATGGGAAGGTTAACGAAGGGAGCGCCCGCCGGAAGCAGATCGGCCAAAGCACGAGCCGCCGTACTCTTGCCTGAGCCCTTGTCGCCTTTGATCAGGACGCTCAGCCGCCAATCGACACTCGCCAGCAACAGCGCCAGTTTCAGCTCGGGCTGGCCGATGATCGCCGCAAAGGGATAGTCATGAGTCGTCATGGCGCCTCCGGCACCCGTTCCTCGCGGGATTCCAGCATCGTTTCGCTGTCGAGTACCGCTTGCCGCAACTCCGCCAGAACCTGATCTGTGGGATGTTCCCAAAGGCCGCGGTCGGCCGCTTCCAGCAACCGCTTGGCAATCGCGCCCAGAGCCCACGGATTCGAGCGTTCGAGGAATTGATGCATCGTTTTATCCAGGGCGTAATGTTGGGCCAGGCCTTCATAGACGAAGTCCGGAGCGATTTCGGCGGCGGCATCGAAGCCAAAAATGTAGTCGACGGTGGCGGTGAGTTCGAGGCCTCCCTTGTAGCCGTGCCGCTGGATACTGGCGATCCACTTGGGGTTGACGACGCGGCTGCGATAGACGCGAAGCGCCTCTTCTTTCAGATCGCGAACGCGGCTCATCTCCGGACGGGCGGAGTCGCCAAAATACGCTTTGGGCCGCTGGCCGGTCAGGCTGCGGATCGTGGCGACCATCCCGCCATGAAATTGATAGTAGTCGTCCGAATCAAAGATGTCGTGCTCGCGGTTGTCCTGATTTTGCAGCGCCACCTGCACGGTCTTGAGGCGTTCGGAAAAGACGGTGCGTGCATCTCCCCCGTAAATGTTGCGGCCGTAGGCGTACCCACCCCATTCGAGAAAGACCTTGGCGAGGTCGTCGGTCGTGCGCCAGTGACCGGTTTCCATCAGTTGCGAAATCCCCACTCCATAAGAGCCTGGCATGGTTCCAAAGATCCGGTACAGGGCCTGTTCTTCCGCTTCTTCGGTCGAGAGGTCGGAAAGTTTTGCCAACTCGGCAAGGTAGTGTCTGCGAGGAAAGTTCTGATCGACCGGCTCGTCGAGCGAGACGACAAGGCGAATGCCATCATCGAGTAACGTAATCAGATGTGGGAAGGCGTCGCGGAAGAAGCCACTGATGCGGAGCGTCACGTCGATCCGCGGACGGCCCAGTTCACCAAGCGGGATCGCTTCGATTCCGTCAATACGCCGTGATTGTGCGTTCCAAACGGGCTTCACCCCAAGGAAGGCGAGCGCCTCTGCAACATCATCCCCTTGCGTCCGCATCTGCGATGTTCCCCAAATGCTGAGCCCCACCATTTCCGGATAGGATCCCTCTTCCTTCAGATAGCGCGCCAGGGTTTCGCGAGCGAGTTGCTGGCCAACTTGCCATGCGGCGGGCGACGGCAGCGCGCGCGGATCGACCGCATAGAAGTTTCGGGCCGTGGGAAGAATGCCTGCCATACCACGAGTGGGGGCCCCCGCGGGACCGGCCGGGACGTAGGAGCCTTCCAAGGCGTCGAGCAGGTGGACAATCTCTTCGTCCGTCCGTTCGAGTTTCGGAAGAAGATCGGTGCAGACGTACTCCAGCACGGCGCCAACCTCCGCGTCAACCGCCCCGACGGTAATCTGTTGGACTTCTTCAACCGCCGATGGTTGGAATCCACGGTCTTCGAGAGCCACGAGCAGCGACAAGGCAAGTTCGTCAAGTTTACGAAGAACGTCGGCGTGGGAGTGGCATAGTGTTTCCACGAGTGCCGCGGGCGGGTCAAGCCGCTCGCCCGGCCGGTCCAGAAGAACATTCAAGGAATAGCCATAATGACGAGCAAGTGAGGGTTGAAGGCCTGGCACGCCCGGGTTCGGCAGACGGGTGAGCGATCGCAGCATGTCGGCAAGGGACGGCATTTGGCCGAGAGTGTGAAGACCGTCGCGAATCTGGGCCAGTCCCAGTTCGCAGAGGTATCCGTCGATATCCTCGATAAGGTGGGCGACTTCATTGCCGCTCATCTCCGCCAGGGTTGCCGGCACTCCTTCGGCGGTCGTCTGCTCGTCCCATTCGTGGCGATGATCGCCGTGATCGCGTGAAAGCATGTTCTTCAGATCGAGGTCCGCTTGCAGGTTGGTTTTCTCGATCAGTTCCCAAATCTGGCGCTGGAGGATCGGAAGTTTTGACGGATCGAGTTTCTCAAGCGAATAGTATTCGTTGACAAGCTGATTCAATTCGGCGAGAGGACCGTAAGTAGCGGCGACGGTCATCGGGGGCGTGAGATGATCGACGATCACGGCGTGCGCGCGGCGCTTCGCCTGGCTGCCTTCGCCAGGGTCGTTAATGATGAAGGGATAGACCAGCGGCATGTCACCGAGCAACAGATCGGGGAAGCATTCCGCCGAAAGCCCAACGCCCTTGCCAGGCAGCCATTCGAGGGTGCCATGCTTTCCCACGTGTACGATTGCGTCCGCCTCCCATCCACCCTCAGACCGCGGAAGCGACAGCCAACGGTAGAATGCCGCGTAGTGGTGGGTTGGCGGAAGGTCCGGCTGGTGATAGATTGCATTGGGATTCATGCCATAGCCACGCGGCGGTTGTAAGGCGATCACGGCGTTCTGGAGTTCCAGCGCGGCAAAAAGGTAGCCCGACGAATCGCGCCAGGGTTCTTGCGCGTCTTTGC
>JASHQD010000289.1 GCA_030037755.1 Terriglobia bacterium | reverse complement strand
GGGCCGGCTGTGCAGATGCACACCCAGCTCCAGTTTCGAATCGGAATCTGCCGCAGCTTCTCTCACCGCTTTGTAGAGATTACCGACCTCTTCGGGCGACGCTGTGCCGATGGTATCCGCGAGAGAAATCTGGTTTACTCCTATCCTCTTCAGCCATTCCACCGTTTCGATGACGATCTCAGGTCCCCAAGGCTCGTCGTAGTTGTTGCCGAAAGCCATCGAGATATAGACCACGAGATTGCGCGCCGGGGCGTCGGGCACTGAAACCGCACGCTGCAGCTTCGTGACCAGCGCCTGCGATTCCGCCTTCGACATGTTGGCATTCGCCCGGCGGAAATGTGCTGAGACCGAATACGGATAGCCGATCGTGCTGAGCCCCGGCGCTTTGAGCGCGCGTTCAAGGCCTTGCTCGTTGACCACAATGCCGATGATTTCTGAGCTTGGCGCCGGCGAATGCACTTGCTTATCGCTCCCGCCAGCGCCCGGATTCGATTCCTGGTCCTGCCAGCGTCGAAGGGAGGAATCCACAGCCTCCTGGGTCGTGAGGTCGGAGTAGAGCGCCTCCATCACCTGCTCACTGTCGGCCATTTGCGGCACATACTTGGGCGCTACGAAGCTGACCGCGTCAAGGTGGCGAAACCCCGCTTCGACCAGCTTCCGCAAGTACCCGATCTTCGCCTCGGTCGGAATAAAGTTTCCGATGCCCTGCCAGGCGTCTCTCGGGCACTCGATGATTTTCGCCGTTTCTTTCATTCAACTCCTTCACTTGACGTAGGGCGCTGTAGCGGCGGTGTCCTCACCGCCGAAATAAATGGCGATTCGGCATGCGGCGGTGTCCTCACCGCCGAAATCAATGCGATTCGGCACAGCGGCCGTGTCCTCACCGCCGAAATCAATCCGATTCGGCATAGCGGCGGTGTCCTCACCGCCTAAATCAATCCGATTCGGCATGCGGCGGTGGGGACACCGCCGCTACAGCGTCCCGCGTGACAGTCCGAGGCGGCGCGAGTAGTCATGCAAATCCTGAATCAGGCTGAGCGAGCGCGCATTGCTCAGATGCGCATCCGTGACTCCCTGTTCGCAGGCCTGGAGCGTTTCCCACAAGCCCGGCACGGTCCAGCCCAGTCGCTCGCGCGCGCCGCGGTAGAGTTCCCGGGCTTGCGCCCCGGAGCTTGCTCCCAGGCGGCGCGCGAGTTGGCTGCGGAAGCGCTGATAGGCGATTTCCAGGGCGCCCGCGGCGGCGCCTTTGCGTTGATACAGGTCGCCCAGCGTTTCCACGAATTCCAGCGGCGAGAGGCGCGACTCCTGCGCCGGCGGACGCAAGGGGCCGCTTCGCCGTCCGTAGCTGAAGATGATTCCTGCAAAAACCAGCGCCAGTTGAACGAGGAGCCACGGCACCGGCGTTTTTCCCAGATAGGACCAGAAGCCGAGACGCTCGCCGTGAAAGTACTCGTCCCAAAGCACGCGAGTGGGCCGGATTACAGGCGCCGGAGATTCGAGCGCTGTCCGCTGGCGCCGGCCCGGGGAAATCTGCGGTCCCACCGAGTTCAGGAACAGCCCCAGATTGGATGCTTCAGTCAGACCCGAATTGGTCAGCGGTCCGGAATCGGCCCACCAGACGATAATACCGCGCCCGATGGGAAAGCTGACCACGGTAGCGCCACCGCTGTCTCCGTAAAGGCGAAGGTGATCCGGAGCAGAATCGGTCCATCGCACGCCGGTCGTCATGGCAATCTCGGGCGCGCCACGCGTGATCGGCGAGGGGGATTCTGCCGGGAATCGCCGCCAGTCCGGCGAGTCTCGACCGGCCTTGACACCGGTCTCCCCGAGCAGAGCCGCGCCGGAAGCGCCCGTGACAACCAAACGCCCGCCTGCGACAGCGAACTGGCGCAGCGCCGCTCGTTCATCGGATGATGCCGGAAAGACCGGATCGGCCAGCACGACGACCGCGCTTCCGTCGCGAGGCAATTCGGCCGGAGATCGACTCCAGCGCTCGACACTATAGCCGAGATCGCCAAGCAGAAGGTAAGCCGCGTTGCTTCCCCCGGTCGCCGTCGAATAGCTCGACGTGAATCCCTCCGGGCGCTCTGCGGGCGGAGGCGCCAGAACCAGCGTTGCCGCCGTCAGGGCGGCAAGCGAGGCCCCGGAGACGATCAGGAAGTTGCGGTCACCGGATTCCAATCCAACAGGCATCCCAAGTCCTTGAGTTCAGCGACGGCAGACTCGAAGTCGTCCGCCGAAGCCGGCTGGAAGCCGTACCAGGATCGCTCGAAACGAAAAGTAATCGCCCGGAGCGCCTGATAATGGCGGTCGTCAGCCGTGATGAGGCGCAGATACTCGCGCGGCGTCCGCGTGTCGTCCACTTGCCACACTCCAGCATCCTCCAGGCGATAGACGGCCGCGCGATACGCCATGTGGATCGCCTCACGAAACTCGTTGCGGCGCGCGCAATCCACCGCTTTCGCGGCCCATTCGCGCCACCCGGCAATCTCCACCGCTCGCGGTGGCCGGGATCGAGCGGGAGCGCGTGCGAGGCCCATCATCGAGTACGCCAACCATCCCAGCAGAGCCATTCCGAGTCCGACGGCCAGGACCCAGAACACCGTCGAGCCGGGCCCGTAATAGCCGACCTGACCGAAGAGGCGCGCGAGTAAATCCCGGACCCAGCGTTGGGCCCGATCCCACCAGGTCTGCACCTGGCTGCGAGCCACGCTTTCCCTGAATTCCCGGCGCTGTAAGATCACATCAAGCCGGCGGCGCCCAGAGTTGCCGTCCGCGATCCCGCCCTGGCTGCCGCTTTGAAAGAGAGCGCCGGCGCTTGATCGCATCCCTCGCAATCGAGCGAGAATCTGCCGGGAGCGATCGGCGGCTTGCGCGGGCTCCGATGGAAATCCGTCGAGACGCTGCCGGAGCCAGCCGGTAGGGACCTCGAAATCCTGGCTCTCCGCCGTTACCCGCCAGCTTTCGGGCAGAGAATTTCTGAGAGCGGCCGCTTCCTCCGGATGGATTTTCAGGCGCTCGACGGCCGCCGAGCACCGGTCGAGTTCGGCAAGATACCCGGACAAATCGAGGGCGTGCCCCCGCTGTCGCTGCGGTGTCGGAAATTGCCGATTGTCGACTGCCGATCGCCGATTGAGAGTTTCGGAGTTCTTCAGCTCGGAGTTCGGAGTTTCAACGCCGGATTCTGCCGCGCCGGACTTCGAGCCTTCCGCGAAGCCCGAACACCGAACGCCGAACATCGAAACTCTCAATCGGCGATCGGCAATCGACAATCGACAATCCCCGAACCCCGAACTACAACAAGCGATCAGGACGTAAAGCAGCAGCGATCGAGAGCATTGGGTCGTCGGGATCATGATTCGGGCGGGACGGGAGCGATCCCAGGGGGCAAACTGGCACCAACGCCGGCACTTGGTACGGGCGCGGCGTACATCACGTCGAACAGGTCGTTGATTTTGAATTGCAGATACCACATACGCAAAAAGAATAGGGCCACGCCGCTCAAGGACTCGGGCTGCGCAAACATATGCTCGCTCTGAATACGGCCATTGACGTGTTCTTCGATCATCCGTCGTACCTTGAAAGCCTGGAAAAGAAGCGTGATCCCGCCGGCGAGAGTACAAAGCCGGACAAAACCGTGCACTTCCTGAGATCGCAGGCCTGTGAACCCGGCGACAATCGTGACCCCATACCCTGTAGCGAAGAGCAGGAGCACCAGCACGAACACCCAGCTATCGAGTTTCTCGCGCGTCTTCAGCCTGTTGAGCGCTGGCAGGCGGATCAGGTACCAGACGGGTTCATAAAGGTAGAGCGTCACGAGCGTCAGGAAAACGGTGAGCGCCACACTCGTTTGCGGCAGCACCGGAACATCATCGGCCACGATCCCGGCCGGCGATTCCGGCGCGTTTGCTGACATCATCACCTGCAGGTCGAATCCCTCCTTTCGCACCCTGGCGTCGAAGTAGAACAGCGTCAGAACGATCATCAGGATGGGATAGCTTAGCGCTGCCCCTATTCCGCCCGAAATGGTGGAGGGCGCGGCAAGCCACAAGGGATTGTGATTGAATTTGAATCCCATGATGAGGCCGGCGACGGTGAAGGGCGCCTGGAACGTAAAGCTCACCACGGCGATGATCAGGTACATGAGAAGGCAGGCCAGGAAAATTCGCCCGACGCTCCCCTTGGCCAGAAAGCGGCTGCGGCGCAGCGCGCGCATGGGCCCGAGATGCTCCAGTATCAGGGCCGGTACCGACAGGGCGAATCGCAGAAGCAGGATGAAGACCAGGACCATGCCCGCGAGCGTTGCGAGCAAAGCCAGCAACCCGAGCACCACCGCGGCCACCTGGCCGGCCGGGCCGAAACTTCTCGCCACGATCGCGACCAGTCCAAATAATACGAAAACGCCGAGGAAGACTAATGCGAACGCCCCGA
>JASHQD010000288.1 GCA_030037755.1 Terriglobia bacterium | reverse complement strand
GAGAGGCCCATGTAGGTCTCGCCCACTGCGGGATCGCCGGTGACTGGCACCACGGGTTTCCACATCTCCTCGAGCGACTTCCTGTCGAGGATCATCGCGCCGGCTGGCGATGAATCCGGGCCTGCCAGGAACGCCACCCAGCGCGCCAGGTCGGGAAGGGGCGCGTTCAGACCTCCATTCGGCGTCGTGATTCCGGTGTCGAATTCGCGTCCGTTCGCCTTGACGTTCTCCCCGTTTCCGTCCGTATAGATCGTGTAGTTGTTCGATCGGTCGGCTGCGAGGTGGTACGGCGAGATGTTGTAGTAGCTGCGCGTCATGCCGAGCGGGGTCAGGATGTTCTTCTGGACGTACGTTTCGTAAGGATCGCCGGTCAGCGCCTCGATCACGCGGGCGAGGTAAATGAAGCCAGGATTCGAGTACTGGAATCGCGTCCCGGGAGTAAACGACAATTCCTGGTAAGGCATCATGGCGACCAGTTGCGACCATTCAGTGGGTTCGAAGGGCTGCCACGGTTTGCTGTCGTCGCGATAGGGCCAGGTTGGACTCTGAAAACCCGAACTGTGCGATAGAAGATGGCGAAGCGTCACGCGCTCGATGTCGCCGTTTTCGCTGTGGACGCGCCTCAGTTCAGGGACATATTTCACGATGGGATCGTCGAGCGAGAGCCGCCCGCGATCGCGCAGCTGCATAATCGACACCGCGGTCAGTGTCTTGGTGATCGAGGCCCAGTGAAAGATCGTGTTCGCATCCACGGGCTGGTTCCGATCGCGATCGGCCATGCCGACGTTGTGCGCGGTCGTGATCTTTCCCCGATCGATAACCACGTAGCTCGCACCGACAAGACCGTCTGCTTTGACGTACGCCTCGAACGCATTCTGAAAGCCGCTTTCCTGCGTCCAGGCGAGGTGAGTGGTCGCGCAGGCGGCGAGACCTGAAATGACGAGGAGTGCGCGCAAGGCGTGCCGCCGGCGGTTGTCGCGAGCCGGGCGTCTCACTGACGTCTCCCGTCCTGACGCCGGCATTTTGCCACGATCAGCGTGATATCGTCGTGCTGGTGCGGGCTGAATTGCTGGACGTCGCGGACGATCGAATCTACCACTCCGCCCGGAGGCTGATCGCGATACCGCCGCAGCGCCTCAATCAAGCGCCGTTCACCGAACTCTTCGTCGCGATCGCTGAAGGACTCCGTGATGCCATCGGTGTAGAACGCCAGCGTGTCGCCGGCCGAGATCCGGCGCTCGCCGACCTCGCAACCCCAGTCCTTGAAGAGACCCAGCACCGTAGTCGTCGGTTCGAGCCTCTCCAGAGTGCCGTCGCGCGTCAACACGAGAGCCGGGAGATGACCGCAATTCACGTAGCGCAGTCGCCGCGTGCGGTCGTCATATTCCGCGAAGAAGAGCGTGGCGTAGGCGCTCTCCGACGTGTTCTCGTAGAAAAGCTGGTTCACCGAGCACATCAGTCGTTCGGGCTGATCGAGCGCGATGGCGCACTGGCTGCGCAGATTCGCCTGCAGGTTCGCCATCAGGATCGCGGCCGCGATTCCTTTGCCGGAAATGTCGCCGATCAGAAGCCCCAGGCGGCCGCGTCCGAGATCGAGAAAATCGTAGTAGTCGCCGCCAACCTGCCGGGCCTGAATGCACTTGCCGGCGTATTCCAGCGTGCGCATCGGCGGCAGCGTCTGCGGAAAAAGTCCGGCTTGAACGCGTTTGGCGATCTCGAGTTCCTGCGCGGCCAGGCGCTCCGCCTCGAGTTTCGCGGCTGCTGCGCGGCGTTGCGCCTCAACTTCGCGCGTCAGTTCGTCGAATCCGGCCAGGGCGAACGAATTCCCGTCGAGGTCCTGAAAGCGTGTGAACACGCCGCCCCAAACCGGCTCGGGGTCGGCGGGTGAGGCGGGCGCGCCCGGTCCGTTGATGGCCGGCTGTGGACGCTCGTACCTGATCCGCCGGAGACGCGGCGTGGAACTGAAGCGAACGCCGCGCTTGCGCCACTCATGGAACTTCGCCAGCACGTCCTCGGTCACAAAGACGACCTGTGTCGGGCGTCCGATCAGCTTGTATTCTCTCGATTCGGGGGCAGGGGCAACCAGGCTGAGGATCGCGGTGCCGTCCGGCGGCGAAACCGCCACCCAGCGGCGGGCGCTTTGAAATCGGACGTCCGCGACCAGCGTGAACCCCAGTCGGTCCAGATAGAACCGCAGGCTGCGATCCTGATCGCGCACGAACACCGTCACCGAGTGCATGCGGAGATAGGGATCATGGCGCCCGGCGTCAGGCGAGGACGGGTCCGGAATCTCATTTGAAAGGGAGCTGCCCATCGGGGGAATTATAAGGCAAAAGGAGCGGTGGACAGTTGACAGTCGGCAGAAGTTGACAGTCGACAGTCCACAGTTGACAGTCGAGCGTCAAAGGTTGAGAGTCAAACCGTGATGATTCAACACACCCCTTCCCCCGATGCCGTCTGTGACCCAGCATGGGTCACGGCGTTCGTGGCTGGGGTCTCGATATCTCCATCTTGATCGCAGGTCGGAAGGTCTTTGGGAGGATCGGGGCGACATGGTTACGGTTAGGGTTGTTCTTTGCGCTTGTCGTCCTGTTTCCGGCCGTGTACGCCGCGCTTCTGCTTCTGGGGTGCGGTACGGTCTGAAAATTCAAACTGAGACACTACCGAAAGCCGTGCACTGTTGACTGTCAACTGTTAACTGTAGACTTCTCGCCTCCGCAACGCTCCGCCCCCACGCAGAACATCCAATAATCTCGTGGCCACCCCTCCCAACATCGATCAAGGGTCATCGATTTCCGAATGGAAGTTTGCCCTCCGCGCGCTCCAGCACCGCAATTTTCGGCTGTTCTTCAGCGGGCAGACCGTTTCGCTCGTCGGCACCTGGATGACGCGCGTCGCCACGGCCTGGCTGGTCTATCGCCTTACTCATTCAGCCTTCCTGCTCGGTCTGGTCTCGTTTTCAGGACAGATTCCCGTCCTGTTGCTGGGACCATTCGCCGGAGTGTGGGTTGACCGGTGGAACCGCCATCGGGTGTTGGTCGTTACCCAGATACTCTCCATGCTGCAGTCGTTCGCGCTGGCAGCGCTGGCACTGCCTGGCAGAATCACAGTCTGGGAAATCTTCGCGCTCAGCGCCTTTCAGGGCGCGGTCAACGCCTTCGATATGCCCGGGCGCCAGGCATTCATGATTCAGATGGTGGAGTCGCGCGCCGATCTCAGCAACGCCATCGCGCTGAATTCGTCGATGGTGAACGCGTCGCGCCTCCTCGGGCCGTCGCTCGCCGGGATCATCATCGCCGTCGCCGGCGAAGGCTATTGTTTCTTGCTTGACGGCATCAGCTACATCGCGGTCATCGTCTCGCTGCTCATGATGCGGGTGCAGCCTCTGGATCTGGAGCGGTCCGGCGCTCACGTGCTGCATGACCTGCATCAGGGCTGGCAATATGTCTCGCGGTTTACCCCCATACGGTCCATCCTTCTGTTGATGGCGTTGGTGGGTCTCGTCGGGACGCCTTATACGGTTCTGATGCCGATCTTCGCCGGCAAAATCCTGCACGGCGGCGCGCACACCCTGGGATTCCTCATGGGCGCATCCGGGGTGGGCGCTCTCACCAGCGCGATTGTGCTGGCGAAACGCAAATCCGTGCGCGGCCTGGGGCGCCTTATTCCGATGACGGCGGGACTTTTCGGCACGGCGCTGATCGCCTTCTCGTTCTCGCGCTGGTTCTGGGTGTCGCTGGTTCTGATGGTCGCGACCGGATATGGAATGATCCAGCAAATGGCCGCCAGCAACACCATCCTGCAAACGATCGAAGATGAAGACAAGCGCGGGCGCGTGATGAGCTTCTACGCCATCGCCTTTCAAGGGTCCGCGCCCTTCGGCAGCCTGATCGCGGGCGTGGTCGCCAACCACATCGGCGCGCCGCGGACGTTGGCGATTGGTGGAGCCTTGTGCGTCCTTGGAGCTCTCTGGTTCTCGCGTCAGCTTCCC
>JASHQD010000287.1 GCA_030037755.1 Terriglobia bacterium | reverse complement strand
AGCGGCAATGTTGCGGTCAAGCTTGCCGAGGAGCAACCCTTCGGCGATCGCCGCGCGAAGTATCTGAACGAGATTGCCGAAACCTGCCAGGAAGTCGCTCACCGCATTCAACAGACGCTGGAAGACGGCCAGTTTCCGCTGTCGCTCGGCGGCGATCATTCGGTTGCGGTCGGCACGATCTCCGGAATCTCGAAGTTCTACCGCGAGCGCGAGCAGACAATCGGGCTGCTTTGGATTGATGCGCATGGCGACATGAACACGCCCGAATCGAGCCCGAGCGGAAACGTCCATGGGATGCCCTTTGCCTCGCTGATGGGCATCGGTCCCGAGCCCCTGACCCACATCTTCAAGTTCGCGCCCAAAGTCCTTCCCAAGGATTGCGTGCTGATCGGCGCGCGCGACCTCGATTCGCGCGAGCGGCGGCAGATCCACACATCCGGAGTCAACGTCTTCAGCATGCGCGATATCGACGAACTCGGGATGCGCCTCGTCGTACAGCGGGCGATGGATCTCGCGACGCGCGACACGGCGGGATTCGCGGTGTCGTTCGATATGGACGTCGTCGATCCCGATGAAGCGCCGGGTGTGGGGACGGCCGTTCCAGGCGGGATCACGTTTCGCGAGGCGCATCTCGCGATGGAGATCATCGCCGACAGCAAGAAGATGCTGGCGCTGGAGATTGTCGAGGTGAATCCGATTCTCGACACGGCGAATCGGACGGCGGCGCTGGCCGTGGGTCTCGCGAGTTCGGCGCTGGGCAAGAAGATTCTGTAGGCGGCGTCCTCGGTCGCTGTAGCGGCGGTGTTCTCACCGCCGCATTGGTCAACGCCTTTAGCGTCGCATGGCTGTACCTTGATTCGGACTCCGGCGGTGAGGACACCGCCGCTACAGCGCGTCACCGCCTTTCAAGACGAGGCTTCTGTTGAGCAAGCGAATCCGGCTCGGCATCCTCTTCGGAGGACGCTCGGGCGAACACGAAATCTCACTGATCTCCGCGGCTTCCGTCCTGAAAGCTCTGGACCCGACCAAGTACGAGCTGATTCCGATCGGCATTACGCGTGAGGGACAGTGGCGCGTGGGCGCGACGCCGCGCGAGCTTGCGGCTGCGCCGGAGCGCTGGCTCGCGAGCGTCCTCGATCAAGGCCAGATTGTGATGGCCTCCGCCGATCCTGCGGGTCCTCACCTGCTGCCCGTCAAATCGGACGATCAAGCCAGGCGAGCGCCCAATCTCGACGTGATCTTTCCCCTGTTGCACGGCACCTTTGGTGAAGACGGCACCGTGCAAGGTCTGCTGGAACTCGCGGACATTCCTTATATCGGCGCGGGCGTGCTGGCGTCGGCGACCGGCATGGACAAGGACGCCATGAAGCGCCTTTTCCGCGACGCGGGGTTGCCGGTCGTCGACTGGATACTGGTGTTGCGCAGCGAATGGGAACAGAATCCGCAAGCCTGGAGGCGGCGCATTGCGCGCGAACTCGGCTTTCCGCTCTTCGTGAAGCCCGTGAACCTCGGTTCGTCGGTGGGCATCAGCAAGGTCCACAACGCGGCCGAATTGGCTGCCGCGCTCGATCTCGCGGCACGCTACGATCGCAAGATCATCGTGGAGCACGGGATCGATGCGCGCGAGATCGAGTGCTCGGTGCTCGGCAACGATCAGCCGATCGCGTCCGTCCCCGGCGAGATCATCCCGGTCAACGAGTTTTACGATTACGAGGCGAAGTACCTGAAGGAAGGATCGGAGCTGGTGATTCCGGCCATGCTCAGCAAGCGCCAGTCGCGCGACGTGCAGCAGCTTGCGGTGCGGGCATTTCGGGCGATCGACTGCGCCGGAATGGCGCGCGTGGACTTTTTATTCGACCGGCCGAGCGGCAAGCTCTACGTGAACGAGATCAACACTATTCCCGGATTCACGCCCATCAGCATGTACCCGAAGCTCTGGGAAGCGAGTGGTATTTCCTATCCGGATCTGATCGACCGGCTGGTGTCGCTCGCGCTGGAACGTCATGCGGAGAAGCGGCGGAGCACCTTTCGCTATGACGCGTCTGCCCGCGATTCGTCTCAGGCGCAGCAAAAGCGGAGGCCGCAGAAGTCGCGACCGGGGTCGAACGCAGAGAAAAACTGATGGCCGGTCTCAATTTCACTCGTCTTTCTTGGAGTGCCCATTGCTCGATCCCGGCAGCTTTTTCCGGTTCCCGTATCCGTGGCTGTAATAGTAGTGATAGCCGTAGCCGAGCCCGGGCGGAACTCGATTCAGAACCACTCCGACTAACTGGTCGGGTGCAAATTCCTTGCAGGCCTTCTGAGCGCTGTCGTAGGGCGTCAAGCCCGATTGCACCACCATGAGGACGCCATCCGACACCTTGGCGAGCAGGCTGGCGTCGGAGAGATAGCCGGCCGGCGGCGAGTCTAGAAGGATCCAGTCGAAGGCGGGCATGAAGCGATGAATCAACATCCGCAGACGGCCCGTGCCCAGCAACTCCACCGGATTGGTGCTCGGCGCTCCGCCGGCGATGATGAAGAGATTGTCCTGCGGACCTCGCTGAATCACGTCCAGGGCTTCCACTTCGCCTTTCAGATACTCCGACAGGCCCGGCGATTGCACCGCGCCCAGGCCCTGGTGAACGCGCGAGATCCTGAGATCCGCGTCAATCACCAGCACGCTGTGGTGGCGCTGCTGCGCGACGGCGCGGGCCAGATTCAGCGTCACGAACGTCTTGCCCTCGCTCGGTAGAGCGCTGGTGATCAGAATGGTCTGCAGGGGCTGCTTCTCACGAATGTGGTAAAGGCGCGAGCGCAGCGTGCGGAACTCCTCGGCGCCCGAAGGGTGAGTGTTTGCGGTGGACTCCGCGAAGGCGATTGCCTTGGAATCCGCGCGCCAGTCGCTGATCGGGCAGTGCTGCCGCAGCATGTCGAGCGTCACGATCCCGGACACGGGTTCCCGCACGGCCGAAGGTGCGCGCTCCATAGCAGGGGGCGGCGCTTCCTCGGTGGCGACGTCCACAGTGCGCTGCGGAATCTCGGGCTCTGGGGCGTCCATTCCCTGGCCGCGCTCGAGTTCGGCCTTCTTCAAGGCTTCGTGAATTCTGCTCATTCGACTCCTCTGCTTCCTACTGCGGCCGCCGCAGCCGGTCCATCAGTGTTGCCATGCCCTGCAGCGTCTGGCGGAGTTGCTGGTCATCACCGCGAAGGATTTGACTCGGCGAAAACGAATCCGTCTCATTCAGTTCAAACTCGTGCGCCACGGTTTCGATCACTTCCGGAGGCACCGGCCGGACTTGATCCACAAAGGCGTTGATCAAACCGTGCTCGCAGAGCAGGTTGATGATCCTGGGGATACCGCGCGAATAGCGATGAATCGTCTCGACGGCGGCGGGACTGAAAACCGGTTGTCCGTCCGCGCCCGCAATGCTCAAGCGTTGCAGGATGTAGCCTCCCGTCTCGTCCAGAGTCAAGGGATGCGTCTTCGAACGCAGAGTGATCCTCTGCCGAAGTTGCCGGAGCTCAGGCTGCCGCAGCTTCTCCTCCAATTCCGGCTGCCCGGAGAGCACGATCTGGAGCAATTTCTCCGTTGACGTCTCAAGGTTCGTCAGCAGGCGGATCTCCTCCAGCAGGCGCGCGGAAAGATCCTGGGCCTCATCGATGATCACGACCGCGGTCTCGCCGCTCTTGTAGCGGTCCAGGAGCCAGTGATTCAGGCGCATCAGCACCTGGCTCTTCTGCCGCGAGTCGCACGGAATGCCGAAGTCCGCCATCATGAACTCGAAGAACTCCTGGACGCTCAGGCGGGGGTTGAAGAGGAACGCCGTCGGCAAATGCTGCCGGTGCAGCCAGTCGAGCAGCTTGTTCACCAGCGTGGTCTTGCCCGTCCCGACCTCGCCGGTCAGCAGAATGAAACCGCGCCGGTTCCGGATGCCGTACGTGAGCGAAGCGAGCGCCTCTTCGGTATGCTGAGTCAGAAAGAGATAGCGCGGATCCGGGTTAACGTTGAACGGGTTTTCGCGCAACCCAAAAAACTTCTTGTACATGTTCGTTCACATTCCAGCGTCCGACTGAAGCCTAAAGCCCCAGCGGCCGGGGATGCCACTCGATGCCCATCCCGAAAATGTGCCGCAGCAGCAGGCGGTCGTTGGTTCCGGTGATGATCGGAGAACCGGCCTCTTCACGTTCGAACTCATAAACGGCGAACCACCGCATCGACCGGCCCAGATCGTGGCTTAAGCGCGTGCTGATGTACTCGCTGTTTACGGAACCGTTCCGGATGTAGAGAGGGTTGACGGAATACGAGGAAAGTCCCGTATTGTACGCCCATCCGATATTGACGTTGCCGTTCCAACTGCGCGCCAATTCCCGGTTGAAACCGAGGCTCGCGCTTGTCGTCTCGGCGCCCTGGAAGACTCCGGACCCGGGCGTCAAGTAATGGAGAAAATACAGCGTGGCGCTATCGCGCTCGCCGCTATAGCCGAAGGTTCCCTGCGCCGACCAGTTCAGCTTTTCCTGCACCCCAAACACTCCCCTGACCGCGGAGTAGGTGAGCTGCGGACCTCCGAGAACGCTCAACGTCAGGTGATTCGATACCCGGTGCCCCCACCCGCCGCGCCAGAGATTCTCGCTCATGGCGACGCTGCCGCCGCTGAAGTGGAGCTTCGTGATCGAATAGGCGAAGCTGACACTCTCCGTCGCGCTCAATTGATGGTCGACGGAGAAGACCGCGAACTCGTCGTTGCTGCCCAGGAGTCCATTCTGGGTGAAATATTGGTATCCGATCGAACCCATGACCGACACCGACGTGCGCGGTGTCAGGAAATACTGAAACTGCGTAATCCCGGTCGCGCTGGAGACGCCAAACCGTCCCGTCAGAATGCTCTGCTCCGGATTGTAGACGGGGTTCAATTGCGAGTTTCCCGATCCCAGACCCAAGCTTTGGATGTTATTGAAGATGCCGGCAAAACCAATCCCCCCGAATCCCTGCGATGCCTGGGGCAGGTAAGTCCCTCTCCCCGATACAAAAAAGTTCCACCGCCGGGCATTATAACTATCGCTGATTACGACGCTCTCGAAGGGAGAGCTTTGATTCCCATCGTTTTCGTACAGAATACCACCCCCGCTGTATCCCGCGTCGAACGTGTTCTGTCTGCCCAGCAAGTGCAGGTCCAAAGATCCAGCCGGGATGGCGGCGACGGCAAATCCCTGGTACCCGGGCTGTAAGATGGCGTTGGTGTCAGCGCCCTCCCACACCGAGAAACTGGAAATCAGGAAACTGCGCTCGGCGCCGGGCAACTCGGGCAGGATTGCCAGCGCGCCTGCCAGCGGACGTGTATCCGTCGAAGTGCCCCCCTCGCCCGACTGGATTTCCTGTCCGATGGGATTCTGAATTCCGGGCGGAGGAGCCTGCGTCCCGGAAGTAGCCGGTGGCGGTGGAGTTTGTGATCCTTGCGGGCTTTGCCCCTCGGTTCCTGCCGTCTGCGGCTGCTGGTTACCGTTGTCCTGAGCCCGGAGAGCCAGAGTACTCGTCATTCCCAGCAACAGCATAACTGCCAGCCTAACCCTCACCCTGCCCGGCATGAAACCTCCCTGGAGCGTAAGCCTTAGCGCGTCAGCCGGCCTGAGCATCAGCCGGCAGCCGCCACGCTCAGTTCTCCCCCAAGGACCTCTCAAGCTTCGCTACCTGCGCTCTCGATGGGGAAAGCGCGTTCAGCTAACCCTTTCCCTTCCAAACGATTATATCCCGCCGTCGCCCGAAGCTCCAAAAAAGCCCGCCTCGGCCGGCACTCCACTCTTTTCGCGCCGCACAGGCGCCTGAAACTCTGAGGCACTTCGGAGAGGGGTTATACATCGGGGCCCCGGTCACCTTGCGACAACTGAGAGCAGTGAGCGCGCAACATGGTCAACTTCAGCATCCGTAAGTTCAGGAAATACGGGCAGACACAGAACCCGTTCGCAGGCTCGTTCGGTTGCGGGCAGACTACCCGGACCGTAACCGAGACCGACGTAGGCAGACTGGCGGTGCAGCGCCACAGGATAGTAGATGGCGGTGCCTACGCCCTGGGATTCTAATTCCGAGCGGACGCGATCGCGGTCCTCAACGTAAATGGCGAACTGGTGGTAGACGCATTCGTTTCGGGGATCATCAGCCGGCAGCTCGACGGCGGTGTCTTGGAGCATTTTACGATAAACGCCTCCGATTTCCCGCCGCCGCGCCGTCCATTCCGGCAGATGACGGAGCTTCGTCCGTAGGACCGCACCCTGAAACGCTTCCATGCGGTAGTTGTAACCTACCCGATCATGAAGATAGCGCCGGCTCTCGCCGTGCGTGCGCAGGCTGCGAGCCAATGCCGCCACGCGATCGTCATTGGTTACCAGCGCGCCGCCTTCGCCCCAGGCCGAGAGATTCTTGGTCGGATAGAAGCTGAAAGCGCCCGCGAAGCCCAGCGCCCCAACCCTGCGCCCCCGATAGCGTGCGCCGTGCGCCTGGCAAGCGTCTTCGATCAGCGCCAGGCCGTTGCGAGCGGCCAGCGCAAGCAGTGGATCGAGATCGGCGGGCCGGCCGTACAAGTGGACGGGAATGATCGCGCGCGTACGCGGAGTTATGGCACGCTCCACGGCCGCTGGATCGATATTGCCCGTATTCGGATCGATGTCGACGAAGATGGGCTTCGCGCCCGTGTAAGTTATGACCTCGGCTGTGGCAATGAAAGTGTTCGCGGTGGTGACCACTTCATCGCCCGGACCTACTCCGGCGGCCAGCAGCGCCAAATGCAAGGCGCTGGTCCCTGAATTCACGGCCACGCAGTGCTTCGCCTCAGCGTAGGCGGCGAAATCGCGCTCGAACTGCTGGACCGACTCGCCGAGGATGAACGACGCGTCACCGGACAGCCGGTCCAGAGCGTCCAGAATTTCCCCGCGAAGCGCCTGATCCTGCCGCTTCAGGTCGAGTTGAGGTACCTGCATGATCGTGGGAATCACAGTGTGCGTCATTTCCTCTTCAAGTTTTGGCTTGCGGCCGTACCGGCGGTACTATTGCGTTCGCAGGCTCTGCGCGATTTCAGTCGCGATCACGCGCAGCTTGCTCTGGGTGCGGTCGCCGTCCCAGTTGGAGAGCTCAACTTTATAAAGCCCGGCCGCGGTAGAGCAGAAATAGTTCGTTTGGGCGAAGTAGGAATCGGGAGCGACCTCTTCGCGCCACGAAACCCTCTTGATCTTCTGGCACCCGCCGGGCGCAGGATTCGTCACCGCAATGTCGACCTGCTCGACGGCAAAGTCTTTCGGCGCCGAGTCCGTATCCGGAAGCTCGCGAAGCACCCACTGCTCCGGAGTGTGGACATCGATCGGCGCTTGAGTCACTGTGATCTCGGCGCCGCGCACCTTCAGCGCGATGCCCGGCACTTGCGGCGTACGCTCGAAGTTAGTGATGTCGAGAATGTCCGAAGTGCCCGCCATTTGGAACCAGGACGCCGGGTACTGCACCTTGAAATGATACTTCGAGCTCACAAATTCCTTGAACCGCTCATCCGACTGGGCTGCCAGCAGTCTGCCGCACGCCACAACGCCCAGGAGGAACACGATCACGTGCCGGGTCCTGATCCAATTTCGATGCTTCCCCGATTCCATCGCTTCGATTATGGCATGGCGGCAGAAGTACGTCAGTTGGTCAGTATGTCAGTACCTCAGTACGTCAGTTCGACGGTTCGACGACCGTAGTGCAACCTTCCTTTGGTAGAATCCACAGGCGCAACGAAGCCACTGACCTACTGACGAACTGATGTAACTACATACGGACACTTACGTCCGAGATATATAATCGCATTCTAAGCAAAAGCGAGGTAAACGAGATGGCTACCGTTCGCGACGACGTCAGGCGATTCCGGGTTGGGACCATGCGCATCGAGATTCATCCCTCGCGACAGGCCATGGGAGAAGCTGCGGCCCGCGCTGCCGCCGAGAGCCTGCGCGAGCTTGCGGCCAGCGCGCCGAACGTTGGCGTGATCTTCGCGACCGGAGCCTCGCAGCTTGCCACGTTGCACGCACTCACGTCCATGGCGAACCTGCCTTGGGGCCAAGTCGTCGGATTCCACATGGACGAGTATGTTGGTATCGCGCCGGACCATCCCGCGTCGTTCCGGCGATACCTGCGCGAGAACCTGACCTCACGCGTTTCGCTCCGGGCGTTCCACGAAATCGACGGCACCCAGCCAGACCTTGACGCCGTCTGCGCGGATTATGTCCGGTTGCTGCACGGGTACGATCCGAAACTCTGCCTGCTCGGGATCGGCGAGAACGGCCACCTGGCATTCAACGATCCCGCGGAGGCTGACTTCTCCGACCCAAGGGACATGAAGCTTGTCCATCTGGACAATGAATGCCGCCAGCAGCAGGTTGCCGAAGGATGGTTTCCGGGCGTCGACGCGGTTCCGGCCGAGGCCCTGACGCTGACGATCCCGGCGTTGCTCCGCGTTCCCAAGCTGATCGCCTCGGTCCCGGGTGCGCGCAAGGCGCACATTGTGAAGAGGACGCTCGAAGAGCCGATCTCGACTGCGTGCCCGGCCACCATCTTCCGAACCCATCCCGACGTCACTGTGTTTCTGGATCGCGAATCCGCGGCGGAACTGGATTGAGTCGCGTTTAGAGGCGCTGTAGCGGCGATGTCCTCATTGCCGCTGTCGCAACACCAAGGAGTCCGGCGGTGAGGACACGGCCGCTACAGCGCGGCATTCGCGTCTTACGCAGGCTCTGAAGAAGAGGTAATGATGGAAAGCAACAAGAACGCTGAACTCGACCGCCGCGATTTCATCAAGCGTACGGGTGGTGCGATTCTGGCGGCGTCGACCGCCGGCATGACCGCGCGCTCTTACGGGCGTATCCTCGGCGCCAACGATCGCATTCGTCTTGCCCAACTCGGCTGCGGCGGGCGCAGCGGCGGCCACATCCACATGGCGCGCATGGCCGCGAACCACATGCCGGTGGAGACGGTCGCTGTATGTGACATCTGGAGCGTGGCGCGCGAGCGCAGCGCGGCCCAGGTGAAGCGCGTGTTCAACAACGATCCCCAGGCGTATAAGTACTCCGAGGAAATGCTGGCTCGCAACGACATCGACGGCGTTATGATCGCAACCGGCGATTTCCAGCACGCGAAGCTTCTCGTCGACGTCGTGAGGGCAGGGAAGGATTGTTATGTCGAGAAGCCATTTGCCAACGTGCTGTCGGAGGCGAAGGAAGCGCGCGACACGGTGAAAGAATCGAAGCAGATCGTCCAGGTGGGCACGCAGCACCGCAGCCAGCCGTATCCGCTGGCGGTCCGCGACATCGTCCGCTCCGGGCGCATCGGCGAGATCGTACACATCGAGCAGGAATGGAACGTCAATGAAGAGCGCTGGCGCTGGCTGGAGTGGGACACGGGCAGTTCCCGCGACATGCTGATCGATAAAGACAAGCAGTGGAACGATTGGCTTGATCGGCAGTCACAGTTGCGCGAGGAGGACACGGACTGGAACCGCTGGCTCCTCGGCAAGCCCTACCGGCCTTTCGATCCACACGTCTATCTGGAGTTTCGCCTTTACAAAGATTTCTCTTCGGGCATTTTCGATCAGTGGCTCAGTCACGGCTCGGATCTCGTGCATCTCTGGACCGACGAATCGTATCCGCTGAGTGCCGTGGCCAATGGTGGCATCTTTGTGTGGAATGACCGCCGTCAGAATCCGGATACGGTCGTGACCGCAATTACCTATCCCAAAGGTTTTCTCTACACCTATAAGACGACATTCGGAAACAGCTATCGCAGCTTCTCGCGGATTCAAGGCCGCGACGGCACCATCGTGAACTACGGCGGCGAAGGCGCGTCGCTCTTTGTGGTCACCGACGAAGGCAATCGGCAGGAACTGGACCCCGAGGACACTCCGCCCTTCTACACGCAAGTTCCCGTCGATGGCCCTCCGAGCGATAAGGCGGAGGTAGTCCGCGTGGAGGGTGTGCCTCCGAACTCGCGCGGTCCGAGCGACGACGATCTCGGCCACATGCTGAACTGGCTTGAGTCGATGCGGGATCGCAAGCAGCCAAGCGCCACAGTGGATCACGGCTTCTCGCACGCCATCGTCTGCATCATGTCGGCAGAGTCATATTGGAGCGGCAAGAGACTCTACTGGGATCCCCAGCGGGAACAGATCGTGGACCAAGTGATCAGTCAACGCGCGTGAGCTTTGACGTGAAAGAAACGCCCCACCTATTAGTCCGTCAACTTGTTATAGATTGTTGTCCATTGTAATGGTCTAGTCTGGTCGAGGCCGCTATGCTTTTGATAAGATAGCATTCAATGGTAGACAAAGTGCGAGTTGCAACAACAGACATGGAGAATTGGGTGAGGCTGCGCCACGCGTGCTCTCCGCTTTCACTGTTTATTCGGCTTCGCGACGGGGCCGAAGGTGACGTCAAGGCCAGAAACGAGTTGCGGATGCCGGATGAGAAGTTCGTATTCACGATTGCGTCTCAGGACGGCTCGTTTTCGGTTTCCCGCCAGGGTGATCCGCCGGACCGGGTTGATTTTAGCTATGACGACCTGGGAATTACAGTCGCCAGGCTCGGTGGAGAGACGGTCTTAGAGGCCGCTCCGGTGCTGACGGACGAAGGCGAGAGCAAACTCAAGCTCATCACCGGAGAAATCCTCTCTTGCCCGGAATTCAGAAAATTCGTCCTCGAAGACCTGTTCTTTAATTTCCCGGCCTCGGCTTCATCCTTGACTGTTCGCCGGTGACCCGCCATTCCTTCCTGCCACTCGTCACTTACCACTTTTCAGGACTGGCGCGGCGACGCATTCGCGGGTATCTTAAGCTGTCACATGATTATTCCCATGGGTTTTGGATATTTCCTCTCCGGCAATCCGCACCGCGGATCGCGGCGTGTGGCAGGTGCGACGAGCGCCACGCGTGTGCTCGTCCTGGCCGCTATTATCGCGATTGCGGCAGGCGTTCTGCCTGCGCAGACTACATCGTCGTCCGTGGCCCCGTTTCTCTCACATGCAATCCAACCCGTGGCGGTCACGCAATACCAGCTCGAGTCATATCTCGATCGGCGCATTCCGAAGCTTCCGCCCGTGTCCGACCCGGCCTCAATGAAGGCCTGGCAAGACAGATTGCGTCACCACATCCTCGACGACGTCGCCTGGCACGGCTGGCCGCGCGAGTGGGTCGATGCGCCGCCGCGATTCGAGGAAGTCGGCGTCATCGAAACTGACCACGGCTACCGGCTGCACAAGCTGCGCTACGAAATCGTCCCCGGCTTTGATTCCGTCGCCATTCTCTACGAGCCGGAGAACATTCG
>JASHQD010000286.1 GCA_030037755.1 Terriglobia bacterium | reverse complement strand
TCCGCGTGTTCCCATAGCCTTAGCTGCGCCCGGCGCCCGTGACGACATCTGGAGCGACGGGCATCCTGCCCGCTCCCGGTTACGACCGGAAGGCGCGGTGCCGTTGGCGGGCAGGATGCCCGCGCTCCAGCTGACACCACACCCGTCAGCCCCGGCAGCGCAAGCCATTGAACGACGCGGCACCGTGGTGACATAATTAAGCTATGGCGACTCATAATCTATCCACTTCGGAATCCTCCGGCCTCGAAGGCCTGATCTTCACCAAGCTTGACCAGGCGGTGAACTGGGCGCGCCGGTCGTCAATTTGGCCCATGAGCTTCGGCCTGGCGTGCTGCGCCATCGAGATGATGTCGATGTCGGCCGCGCGCTTCGATCTGGCGCGGTTCGGCGCGGAGGTCTTCCGCGGATCGCCCCGGCAGGCCGACCTGATGATCATCGCCGGACGCGTCTCGCAGAAGATGGCGCCGGTGATCAAGCGGCTGTACGACCAGATGCCGGAGCCCAAGTGGGTGATCTCGATGGGCGCCTGCGCCACGTCCGGCGGCGTGTTCAACAACTACGCCATCGTGCAGGGCGTGAACCAGTGGATTCCGGTCGACGTTTACGTTCCCGGCTGCCCTCCCCGGCCCGAGCAGTTGATTTACTCCATCATGATGTTGCAGAAGAAAATCGAAAACCAGCGCGGGTCGTTCAAAGAAGCGCTCAGCGGCGTTTCGGCACTCCCCGGCCAGGCCGGGTAATACGGCGCCCGCGCGGGAGGCAGCCATGAATCGCGTTCGTTTTGTTGCCTTGACTGCTGTGCTCGCAGCTGCGTTCGCTTGTCCTGGCTTCGGCCAATCCCGGCATCCTTTGACCTTCGACGATCTCATGAAGGTCCATCGGCTGGACGATCCGCAGCTTTCGCCGGACGGCCGCTCGATCGCGTTCACGGTGGCGAACGTCGATCTGGATGCCAACAAGCTGGTGAGCCACTTGTGGCTGGTGCCGCTCGATGGCGGCGAGCCGCGCCAGATCACGTCGGGCGCAGGGTCCGACAGCCGCGCGCGATGGTCGCCCGACGGCCACACGCTGGCGTTCATCTCGACGCGCGGCGGGAGCTCGCAAATCTGGCTGATGCCCGTCGAGGGCGGCGAACCGCACGCGCTGACCTCGATCTCGACCGGCGCCGACGGCGTCACCTGGGCCGCGCACGGCAGTACGCTGATCTTCACCTCGGACGTATTTCCAGACTGCACCGACGACGCCTGCAACAAGCAGCGCCAGGACGAGGCCGATCATAACCCGGTGAAGGCCCGCCTGATCGATTCGCTCCTGTTCCGGCATTGGAACGCCTGGCGCGACGGCCATTACACGCACTTATTCTCGGTCTCCGCGGACGGCGGCACGCCGCGCGATCTCACGCCGGGTGCTTACGACTCGCCCACCTTCTTCCTCGGCGCTCCGGACGGCTACGAGGTCTCGCCGGACGGCAAGGAGGTCTGCTACACGTCCAACCACATGGTCGGGGACGCCGGACAACCGGCCGCCGCTTGGACGACCAATGATCATCTCTATCTCGTCCCCTCGGCGGGCGGTGCGGCGCGGGACATCACGCCCGGAGTCCACGGCTCGGACTCGTCGCCGCGGTATTCCCCGAACGGCCGCTACATCGCCTTCACCGCGCAGAATCAGAACGGCTATGAATCCGATCTGTTCCGGCTCCGCGTCTACGATCGCCAGGACGGCAGCACCAAGGAGCTCACAACGGGGTTCGACCAGTGGGTCTCAGGCTTTAGCTGGGCGCCCGACAGCGACACCATTTACTTTGTTGCGCCCGATCACGCCGTGCAGCCGATCTTCAAGACGTCCGTGAGCCATCCGCATGTCGAGAAGGTGCTGAATGGCATGCTCGACGGGCCGAGCGTGACGCCGGACGGCAAGACACTGGTCTTCACCCACACCAGCGTCGTGCAGCCCACCGAAATCTACCGGGCTTCGGCAGGCGGATCGGATCTGGCGGCCGTGACCCGCCTCAATGACGCTCTGCTCGCCACTCTCGACATGAGCCCGGCGCAAACGGTCTATACCAAGGGGGCGCTGGGCGCGTCGATTCAGAATCTGGTGGTGAAGCCGCCGCGCTTCGACGCCAACAAGAAATATCCGGGCCTGGTGCTCGTCCACGGTGGGCCGCAGAGCGCCTGGGAAGACGCGTGGGGCTACCGCTGGAATCCGGAGATGTTCGCCGCGCAGGGATACGTGGTGATCATGACCAATTTCCACGGGTCGACCGGCTACGGACAGCCGTTCACCGCGGAGATCTCCGGCGACTGGGGGGGAGCGCCCTACGAAGACGTCATGGATGCTACGGACTACTTGTCTAAGCTACCGTACATCGATTCCAGCCGCATGGGGGCCGCGGGCGCGAGCTTCGGCGGCTACATGATCGACTGGATCGCGGGCCACACGCAACGCTTCAAGGCCCTGGTCTCGCACGACGGGGTCTATGACAATCGCAGCATGTACGGTGAAACGGAAGAGGTCTGGTTTCCGGAGTGGGAATTGAAGGGCACGCCGTGGAGCGGGTCGCCGCTGTACTCGAAGTGGTCGCCGTCGAGCTTCGCCAAGGACATCAAGACGCCGATGCTGATTGTGGAGGGCGGGCGTGACTACCGGGTTCCGGAGGGACAGGCGTTCCAGATTTTCACCGCCCTGCAGCGGCGCGGCATTGCGTCGCGCCTGCTCTATTTCCCGGACGAAGGTCACTGGGTGCTGAAGCCCCAGGACAGCCGCTTCTGGTACGGCACCGTCTTCGACTGGCTCAATCGCTATCTGCACCCGTAGCAGCCCGGGGTGAATGAAATGGGCGCGTCCAGGGCGGGCTTTGGAGCTCCGCCCTAGATACGCTCACTACCCAACAAAGACTCCGTAATCTCGAGCCACTCTTCATCCAGCGAACTTTGCGACGCCGGTTTCCCCGCGCGACGATACCAATAGCCGGCGTTCGAGAGATCGCCTTCCTTGCGATGCAGGTACGCGTGGACCCATGCGCCGTCGCGGCGTTCATCCTGCTGCGCGGATTCGTGGGCTCGCGTCCAATCGCCCTTGGCGTCCCACCACAGACCGGCAAGCGGAAGGCTCAATCCAGCTGGTGGATTTTCGCGCGACAACGATTGACGGAATTCCTCGAGAGTCATGGCAGATCACTCCACTTTACATTCCTTGATCAATTCCTCGTAGACCTCGCGCGCATGATCATACGCCTTCTGCGCCTCCGGCAATTCGGACGCCGAGATCTTCGACGCTTTCTGCGTCCAGCACTGGTTCACGCCCGCCAGGCACCACTCCGCGCTGCGGCGCGACGCGCGAATCGGCTGGCCATCGACCACAACGAATATCGGATTGGTGTGCGACGAGGGCAGGATGCGCACCGCGATCCAACTGCTCTGCTCGATGGGTACATCAAAGTCGAGCTTTCTGACCGCTCCATCCGCGACAATCTCCTCCCGCGCTGATGGCATCCCGTTGACGATCACCTCGACGGGCACTTTGCGGCTGTCGCCGATGCGGGATCGTTCCAGACTCCAGTAGGGCTTTTGATCGTATGGTAGGTCGCGCACCTTCTGGTCCGCTTGCGAATCGAGATAGGCCGCCGCGGCCACTTC
>JASHQD010000285.1 GCA_030037755.1 Terriglobia bacterium | reverse complement strand
AATGGTTTCGGCCGTCGCCTGGCGCGGCCGGTTGGCGATCACCGAGCGCAGACCCAGCACGTCACCAGGCCTGGCCACGCGAAGGATCAGCGTTTTGCCGTCCGCCGAGTTGATGTAGACCTTCACGCGTCCCTTGCACAGGATCATGACGCCGCGGGGAGGCTCTCCCTCCGAAAAGAGCACGGAACCCTTGGGGTACGTTGCCCCAAATCCGACCACGTCCATAGCGTCGAGGATCTCGGAGGCTGTTGTGCAGAACGAGCCGGGCGCTCCCATTTTGCAGCCTTTGCAGCCTTCATGTACTTCCAAGGCTGACGATGTGTTCACAGAAGATTCCTCCTCTATCGCAACGCGAGGCGCGACTTGATCTCGCCGATCACGTAACGTGGCAGCAGTTCGTGCGCCTGAAGCTCCGCGCCGCTTTCCATCATGCGCTCCAGAAGGTCCCACCCTTGCGCGTCGATAAAGGTCACGTCGGAGAGATCGGCCACGACTTCGCGTTCCTGGTCCTCCGCAGTGATGCTTTGCCACGTCTTCTCCAGCTCACTGACCCAAGGTCCGGCGAGCTTGCCCTCCACCTTGAGGGTTGCAGGTACTCCATGCTTATGTGCGGTCACTTTCATCACGATACTCACTTCCTTCCCGACTCAGTGAAACAAACTAGCAATGGCTCCACGCCTGACTCCCTGAAACGGCGGAGTCCAAGACGTGTCTGAGATCCCGGGGGTGAAATGGCGCTACCACAAAATCGAAGGCACCGCGATCCAATGCATCCAGATACTTGCTGTGGTCGATGACCCTTGACGCCAGAATGACGGGCTGCTTTCCCGAGTCGCGCGCCGCCTCGATCACTTCGGCCCAGGTCTTGTCGGTCGGCTCAGTGGCGGCAAAAACCACCTCAGGCGCTTCAGGCTCGCGGAGCTTTCCCCGCACCTGGCTGGCGCGCTCAACATACGTGGTCTTCATTCCCATCTCTGCCAGGCACATTTCAAGCTTTGGGAGGCAGCCGTCCTTCTTGCCTACCAACAACGCCGTGATGGTTCGCTGTACCCTGGTCATACGTGTCGTCCAAGTTAGCTTCGTTTAGGTTCGTTTTAGGTTCGTTTTTGCCCAGTTTTGTTGATTCTAAAGGGCCTGCTAGCTTCGTTTTGGCAAAAAACGACCCGGGGGGAGGGGGTAACTTTCTCCTTACTTTCGCCCCCGCCGATCAAGTCGTCCATTGCCATGTCCGACACACCGTTCTCAAGCTTTGGGAGGCAGCCGGTCCTTCTTGCCTACCAACGACGCTGTGATGGTTCGCTGTACCATAGTCATACGCGCGGCTGCCCGCCACGC
This sequence comes from Terriglobia bacterium, assembly GCA_030037755.1. Lineage (GTDB taxonomy): Bacteria > Acidobacteriota > Terriglobia > UBA7540 > UBA7540 > Gp13-AA77. The sequence goes on along the minus strand of JASHQD010000285.1, from coordinate 7,633 downwards.
TGTTATTGGCAAACGCCCTGCCAATTTCGTGGGAATGAGTTAACCTGTTGGGAGGTAGCGACTTACCCGAATTGTGATCCAGCTCACGTCCGTTTGTGACAACGCTTCGGGTGACGATAGGTTGTCAGGTGACGATAGGCGGTCAGATGGTGTCTGAATTTGTGTCGCGGGTTTCTTAACAGTTTGTTGAAAAACCGTTTTCGGACCCTGTCATTCCGAGCGCAGCGAGGAATCTCACCTTTGGAAATACAAGACATACGAGATTCCTCGCTGCGCTCGGAATGACATGGATGCTTTTTTCAGCGACCGATTAAATCTGTTGGAATCTGTCGGCCCGCCGGATGAAGTCCGGCGCCGGGCGCTGCCGGGGATCAAGGGGGCAGAAAGACTTGTTAGCCCTCATCGAGCAGTTGGCCCTACCAAGTCCGCTCTCGTCGACATGCCCTGGGGCTCAACCGCGATGGAATGGCACTCCCCGAGATCAGCTACGAACCGGGAGTTGACCAATTTGGCCCTTGCTCGCGGCCTCGTACAAGCGTTCAATCCACTTGTACGTATCGCCGACTAGACGTCAACTGGGCGCCCGGATTGTTTCCGAGTGCCCGACCATCCACCCGGAACACGAAGGATTACCTCCTCGATGCGCGCCCTAGCTGTTGGCAGCCGTTCAGAACAAGATCCCCTCACACAACCAGGCGGTTCACATCAAGCAGCGCTGATCTCAACAGCTTTTCCCTGTCTCAGGGCTTTGATGTCACGCATTGGCGGCTGGCCGAAGAAGCGGCTGTATTCACGATTGAACTGGCTGACACTTTCGTATCCGACCTCAAAAGCCACTGTCGAAGCGTCGAGACCATCGACGAGCATTCGTCCCCGGGCAGCCTGCAGTCGCAAGTGTTTTTGATACTGCAACGGGCTCATGCGGGTCAGCACGCGAAAATGATGATGCAGCGTCGAGACGCCCATGCCTGCAATCTGGGCCAGATCGTCCACGCGTACCGGTTTGGCGAAGTTGTCTTTGATCCAAGAGATGGCCCTCGCGGTGCGATAGCTCTGCTCTCCAAGGGTTGCAATCGCCCGAAGGCGAACTCCCGCGGGTCCACATAAAAGCCGGTAAATGATCTCACGTTGAATATGGCCACTGAGAAATGGAATATCCTCTGGATGCGACAACAGATCGACCAACCGGCAGCATGCACTCAGCAATTCGGCCGTGATCTCACCAGTCACCATGCCGGGAGTGTCAGGTGAAATCTCACGAACCTGGACTTCTTCCCGGCTGAGAAACTCGCGGACTACCGTCATTTCCAGCTTGATCGCAACAGCGAGAAGGGGTTTTGCTTCGCTCGCCTCGACCACCTGACTGACGATTGGCAGGTCGATCGCGGTCAACAGGAACCGGGACCGGTCATAGATGAATGTCGTTTGGCCAAGATCGACGCGCTTGCTGCCTTGAGCAACGACAATCAAGCTCGGCGTGTAAGTTCCTGAGCAGGGGGCCGTGGGTGCAGTCCTGCGGACAAGCAGCAAGCCCGGTACTTCAGTGGTCAGCCTCTCTGAAGAACCGATGAACCAGGCAATTTTCTTCGCCAGCTCGGCTCTCCATTCTTCTATCGACCGGACCGCCGGCCGAACGCCGGAATGCTTACCATTTATGTTCATTCTGTTCGTCTCTCGATCCCAAGCATAGCTCTTGCAGCTCTCACGATGCCAGCTCAAAGGCTAGTGCTCAAGAGAATTAGGCAAAAGATCGGCAGAATCGTGATAACGGCACGCGGGCGCTTTTCCTTAAATTGCAGGTGAAGAGGAAATGATGCAAAAGCGAGAACTGGGAAAGTCAGGGCTTGAAGTCTCGGCTCTTGGCCTCGGCTGCATGAGCATGAGCTCTGGCTATGGTCCCGCAGCCGACAACGGCGAGATGATCAAATTGATTCGTAACGCCTATGACCGTGGTGTGACCCACTTCGATACGGCCGAAGCCTACGGCCCGTTCGCGAATGAAGAACTGGTGGGCGAGGCGCTCCAGCCCATCCGTAACAACGTGGTGATTGGCACAAAGTTCGGCTTCGAAATAGATCTTGAAACTGGCAAACGTGGTGCGGGAACCGATAGCCGGCCCGAGCATATCAAACTCGTGGCCGAGGCTAGCCTGAGGCGTTTGCGGACCCATCACATCGATCTCTTCTATCAACATCGTGTCGATCCTGCCGTGCCGATTGAGGACGTGGCGGGAGCGGTCAAGGAGTTAATCGCCCAGGGTAAGGTCAAACACTTCGGCTTGTCGGAGGCAGGGGTTCAGACGGTTCGCCGTGCGCACGCGGTCCAACCCATCACCGCCGTGCAGAGCGAGTATTCGCTGTTCTGGCGTGGTCCTGAGGACGAACTTCTGCCGGCCCTGGAGGAACTTGGTATTGGGTTTGTGCCGTTTAGCCCACTCGGCGCCGGTTTCCTCACCGGCAAGATCGACGAGAACACGAAGTTTGATCCCACCGACTTTCGGAATCTTGTGCCGCGCTTTTCGCCTAAGGCGCGCAAGGCAAACATGGTTCTGGTCGACTTGGTCAAAGCCGTCGCGGAACGCAAGGGCGCGACGCCGGCGCAAGTCGCACTCGCCTGGCTACTGGCGCAGAAGCCGTGGATCGCGCCGATTCCAGGAACGACCAAGCTTCATCGGCTGGAGGAAAATCTCGGCGCCGTGAATGTCGAGCTGGGCGAGAACGACCTTAAGCAGATTGACGAAGCTTCTTCCGATCTGAAACTCGAAGGGGCCCGACTTCCTGAAGCTGCGCTGAAGATGACTGGACGCTGAGCGGTTCCGGCTGTGAAGCGAACCGAAGAAGAGGGGAATGACAATGGCGCGGAGGAATGAGATGCGCTCAGATCGTCGCATTAGAGTCATATTGATGACCAGGCTTTTGGTGTGTTTGCTGGTGGAGATCGTGGCGATGGGTGTCGCCGCCGTTGCGCAGCAGACGCCTCCTGTGGTGCGAGTCGAGAGCGGCCAGTTGCAAGGGGTGGCCGACGACGGTGTGGTGTCCTACAAAGGCATCCCCTTCGCCGCACCGCCGGTGGGTGAATTGCGCTGGAGGCCGCCTCAGCCGGTGGTGCCGTGGGCCGGCGTGCGCCAGGCGGACAAGTTCGGAGCGGACTGCATGCAGGGACGCTTCGGCCCACCGCCCCCGCCATCTGGTGCTCCCACTGCTCGGCCCGGTGCGACATCTGCACCTGCCGCGCCCGCGATGCCAGCGCCGTCGGAGAACTGTCTCTTCGTGAATGTCTGGACCCCAGCGAGCGCCGCACCAGGGGCCAAGCTGCCGGTGATGTTCTGGATTTACGGGGGCGGGTTCGTGGGCGGTTCCAGCGCGATGCCGTTGACCTCGGGAACCCAGTTCGCGAAACAAGGCGTCATCTTGGTCGCTGCCAATTACCGCGTGGGCCGCTTCGGGTTCTTTGGCTTTCCCGCACTGAGCCGCGAGCGCCCCGACGAGTTAAAGGGAAACTACGCGTATATGGATGAGATCGCGGCCTTGCGGTGGGTCAAGCGCAATATCTCTGCCTTCGGAGGCGATCCGAACAACGTCACAATCTTTGGATTCTCTGCGGGCGGCGTCTCGGTGCACAGCCTCCTTACTATTCCCAAGGCGCGCGGCCTGTTCCAAAAGGCCATCGTCGAGTCTGGCGGCGCGCGCGACAGTGTGCTCACCGCGCAGCCCATGAGCAAGGACGGTGTGGATCCGAACTATCCGGTGTCGGCCGAGACGATAGGGATCAACTTCGCGCGTTCGATGGGAATCGACGGCACGGATCAAGCCGCATTGGCCCGTCTGCGCGCTCTCAGCGCCGAGGAGGTTCTTCGCGGGGCGCCGGCCCAGCCTGGAGTCAGCATGCCGTCTTACGAAACGACGCCGATTCTTGACGGCAAGCTGATCACAGAGACGGCGGAGACCGCCTACAAAGCGGGTCGCGCGCCCCGTGTTCCACTCATGCTCGGAAGCAACAGTGCCGATTCTGCAGGTCCACGGGTAAGGGCAACCACCAAGGAGCAGCTGTTTGCCCGTTTTGGCCAGTGGAGCGCTCAGGCGAAGGCGGCCTACGATCCGGACGGATCGGCAGACTTGGCAACCCTGTTATCGAGGGCGAATAACGACTTCGGCCAGGCAGAGCCAGCCCGTTTCGCAGCGAGCGCATTTGCGGCCAACGGTTCGCCCGTCTATCTCTACCGGTTCTCCTACGTTCAGAGTGCGCTGCGGGAACGGTTGCCCGGAACCCCGCACGGAGGCGAAATCGCCTTCGTGTTCGGCACCTTGGGTGCCGGAGGCTTCGGCCCGCCACTCCCGCCGACAGCCCAGGATCAGGCAGTCTCCCGGATGGCGCAAGGCTACTGGGTCAATTTCGCCAAAACCGGCGATCCGAATGGTGCGGGCCTAGCTGTGTGGCCACGTTACGATCCGAACAAAGATTTGATCTTCGATTTTCATTCCGACGGCACAGCTGGCGCGGTCCCAGATCCCTGGAAAGCGCGGCTGGACGTGATGCAGTTGGCCACCGAATCGGGGAAGCGCGCCGATCTCTGAGACCATGCTGCATCGGGCAGCACTCCGATTCGCGGTACGCGCTAGCTGGTGCTTTTGGTGCACGAGGTACCCGACATGAACGCTTCGTATAGTGTTTGCGGCTATTCGAAGTGGGAACGGCTATCTCCGATAGTCGAAACCGAAGAATACAAGCAAATGATGGAGGGCGTTTAATGGCGATCACGTTGAAAGTTAACAAGCGCTCTTATGCAGTCGATGCACCTGGCGATACGCCACTACTTTGGGTCTTGCGCGACGTTCTAGGCCTAAAGGGCGCAAAGTACGGCTGCGGTATCACCTTGTGTGGAGCCTGCACTGTACTTGTAGATGGCCGTGCGGTGCGTTCGTGCATCATGCCTGTAAGGTCAGTGGAGAACAGGATGATTACGACCATTGAGGGCCTTGCTGATACAGAGATCCATCCCGTGCAGCAAGCCTGGGAGGAAATTGATGTGCCCCAGTGCGGCTATTGTCAGCCGGGGCAGATCATGTCTGCGGCAGCGTTGCTTTCAACCAAGCCGAAGCCTACCGACGCCGACATTGATTCGGCGATGAGCGGCAACCTATGCCGTTGTGGCACGTATCCACGTATTCGCGAAGCCATTCACCATGCAGCCGAGTTGCTGGCTTCGAAAGGAGGTACACGATGAATCCCGACCGCCGGTCGTTCCTCAAGATAAGCGCCATCGCAGGTGGCGGCTTCGTACTGGGACTGCATGAGAAACCTTTCGGCCTTGCGCAGGCTCGCAGGAACTTTGCTCCCCCACCGCTGGAGCCGCGTGCCTTTGTGCACATTGCCCCGGACGGCGGCGTGACCATCATAGCCAAAGGCCCCGAGGGGGGACAGGGCGTGAAAACGCACCTCCCGATGCTGATTGCCGAGGAACTCGACATTGACTGGAAGGATGTACGAGTGGAACAGGCTGACGGCGATGACAAGCTTTACGGCTTCCAGTTTCTGGGTGGCAGCACGGCTACTCCAATGAATTGGGATCCGCTCCGCCGGGTTGGAGCTGCCTGGCGTCAGATGCTCTTATCGGCCGCGGCGACTGCGTGGGGCGTGCCCGAATCCGAATGCACCACCAAGGCCGGACGTGTACTTCACTCCGCATCGGGCCGGTCTGCAGGCTACGGCGAACTGATAGCCAAAGCTGCCGCACTCACCCCGCCTGCGCTCGACTCGGTGAAGCTCAAGAACGCGCCAGACTACACCATCATCGGCACGTCTCGAAGAGGCGTTGACAACCGCGCCATCGTTACAGGAGAGCCCATATTTGGTATCGATGTGGAGCTTCCTGGGATGCTCCACGCCGTTCTGCAGAAATGTCCCGTCTTTGGCGGAAAGGTGAAGACGGCAAATACTGAGGAGATTGCAAAGCTGCCGGGAGTAAGAAAAGTCATCGTTGTGGAGGGAACGTTGACCAACGATCCTATCCTTCCACTCAATCCTGGCATTGAGCCGGGTGTGGCGATTCTGGCAGACACCTGGTGGCAGGCGCAGAGCGCTCGAATGGGCCTCAAAGTCGAATGGGAATACGGTGTGGGGACTTACCAGAGTTCCACGACGTTTTCGCAACAAGCCACCGAAGCGCTCAAGCTACCCTTCGACCATGTCGTAAGCGGATACGGGGATGCTGATGCCGCTCTCAAAGATGCTTCCAAAGTCATCGAGGCCACCTACGTTTACCCGTTTCTCCCACATAACACACTTGAGCCGCAGGGCTCCACTGCATCCTTCAAGGCCGGCAAACTGGAGATCTGGAGTACGACGCAGGATCCCGCCGCTGCTCGCCGTACCACGGCAACGGTTACTGGCATTTCCGAGCCAGACGTAACCATTCATATGGTTCGCTCCGGTGGAGCCTTTGGCCGTCGCTATGTGAATGATGACGACGTAGAAGCTGCCTGGCTAAGCCAGCAGGCAGGCCGCCCGGTCAAGATTACATGGTCTCGTGAGGACGACATGACACATGACAGCTATCGCCCCGCCGGTACAATTGGCCTAAAAGCGGGTCTGGATGCAAAGGGCAGTGTGGTCGCTTGGCGTCAGCACTTCGTCACGTTCGGCGATGGCAAGCGAACAATCATGAATGGTGGCATCGATCCACACGAGTTTCCAGCGGGATACATACCGGCATACCAGCTTGGGATGTCGGGCTCCATTCCTTTTCGGACCCGTACCGGCCCCTTGCGCGCACCAGGCTTCAATGGCCGCGTTTTTGTTCTTCAATCCTTCTTGGATGAGCTTGCATTTGCCGCGGGCCGTGATCCATTGGATGTTCAGCTTGAACTGCTTTCGCATCCACCTGCCTCGGGCTATGAGGTCCAACCCCACAATCCCTTCAGCCTGAACCCCGGGCGCCTGCGTGGAGTGTTGGAAATGGTCGCAGAAAAGTCAAACTGGCGGGTACGCAAAAAGGAGGAGGGACGCGGAATGGGTATTGCGGCTTACTTCTGCCAGCAGAGTTACTTTGCAGAAGTCGCTGAGGTAAGCGTCGACTCCAGAAATCGGATCACCGTTCACCAGATTTGGGCAGCCGGTGACGTGGGTCACGTGATCAACCCTCATGAGGCAGAGAATCAGACTTTCGGCGGGATCATCGATGCGCTGAGCCAAATGGAGCAAGAGATCACGTTTGCCAAAGGCCAGGTGGAGCAGGACAACTTCGACAAGCAAGCATTGTTACGGATGCGTCAAGTGCCAAAGATGGAGGTCTACTTCGGAAGAACGGAGTTCTCGCCCACTGGACTCGGCGAACCAATGCTGCCGCCGGTGATTCCGGCCGTCACCAATGCTGTGTTTGCCGCAACCGGCAAGCGTATTCGCACTTTGCCGCTCAAACGAAGCGGATTCGCGTTCGCGTAGAACGCTACGATCCGAGCAAAGATTTGATCTTCGAATTCCGTCCCGATCGCTCGGCCGGAGCGATCCCGGATCCCTGGAAAGCGCGGCTTGATGTTATGCAGTTGGCCGCCGAATCGGGGAAGCGGGCCGATTTCTGAGACTACTTTCTTTTGTGTTCACACAAATGCGCCGAAGGAAAAACTGCAACGTGAAG
>JASHQD010000284.1 GCA_030037755.1 Terriglobia bacterium | reverse complement strand
CAGCGCCCACATCATCATCTCTTCATAAGAAGCGGTGGGCAGATAAACGCGGCCGAGCGGCGGGTTCGAGTCGAGATAATCGCCGAGCGTGGTCATTTCCAGCCAATCGCCGGCCGATTCGACGGCTTCGAAGAATCGCTCGAGCCAGCGCTCGGTGTAGCAGTGCTCGTATGTATGAGGCCAGCCGCCGAACTTTTCCAGGTCGTCGCCCATCGTGAACAACGGCCGCGATGACGATTCGGAATCGAGGCCGCGCCGCAGCGTTTCGATGGTTTCGGCGGGTTCGGAGAAGGGAATCGTGTAACGCAGCGACTTGATGCTGGGAACGAGGCGCAAGGGCAGCCCGCCATCCTCGGTGTAATAGTAGCCAGTCAGGCCTTTGGACTCGATGCCGGCGGCGGTGAAATGAGTGTCGTCGAGAACGATGTACTCCACCCCGGCTTCGGCAAGCGGCTTGGCGAGTCCCGGTTCCCACACCCGCTCGGCCAGCCAGGCGCCCCGCGGCATTACGCCAAAGCGGCTGCGGATGAATTCTCTCAGCTTGAGAAGCTGCGCGCGCTTGTCGCGATCCGGGATGACGGGCAGGATCGGCTCATAGAAGCCGCCTCCCACCATTTCCACCTGGCCGCGATCGATCAGCGCGTGCAGCATGGGGAAGAAATCGGGATGCTGCTCTTCCATCCACTCCAGCAGGAAGCCGGTGTAATGCAGACCCACACGAATGCCCGGATGCCTCGAAAGCACCTCAACGAAGGGCAGATAGGCCTGGGCGTACGTTTCCTCGATCACGTGATCGAAGTTGCCGACAGGCTGGTGCGAATGAAGTAAGAGTGCAAAGGATACTTTGGTCACGAGTCAGCCTTGAGAATACGGATGCCGGACTTCAGGCGTCGGACGGTAATCGTCCCTTCTTTTAGAATAGAACGGCAGCGCGCCCGATGTCAGTAAAATCCCGTTGCCGGTTTCCGACCGGTAGCCGCAGGCGTCATTCATTGCCCGGAGGACAACACTGTCAAATTGCCGCGTTGCCCGAAGGACAACACCGCAGGTTCGAGGCCCGAAGGGCCGGGCTATCGCAGCCCAGGCTAGCGGCCTGGGTTCGAAGTGCGGCATTTTTTGGACGGTTCGAGGCCCGAAGGGCTGGGCCATCGCAGCCCAGGCCAGCGGCCTGGCTTTGAAGTGTGGTGTCTTTTAGACGGTTCGAGGCTCGAAGGGCTGGGCTATCGCAGCCCAGGCCAGCGGCCTGGGTTCGAAGCGCGGTGTTTTTTAGACGGTTCGGGCCTCGAAAATCGCATTGTGAACCTGAACCGCGCGGGTCGGTTGGCGCGATGACCCTGGGCGTTGCCCAGGGCTGTGATGGACCGGCCCCTCGGCCCTCGAAAATCGCATTGTGAACCTGAACCGCGCGGGTGGGTTGGCGCGATGACCCTGGGCGTTGCCCAGGGCTGTGATGCGTCGGCCCTTCCGGCCTTACTGACGGACTCTCGTTTGACACACCGGATAAATCGCAGTATCGTCTCCCCAAGTGGTCACAACAGCCAACCAAGCGAACGGGAGAAGCGATGAGGATGAGGTACCTGGTTCCGCTCATAATCCTATGCTGCACGATCTCGCTCGCGGCCAACGGGCGCTCGTCCCCGCAATCACCCGGCGCGCAGGCGGCGCAACCTGCCGATCTCTCCCGGGCGACGCCCGATGAACTCTTCAAAGTCTACGATCAGCTTGCGAACCTGGCCGGAAGCGATCAGTACGCGGTTACGGAAAACGCCACCCTCACGCGCGACGCGGGAAGGCTCACGTTCAAGGAAGGACGTCTGGCCTTCGCGAAGCCTGTAGCCGGTCGCGTGGTGGCGGCGGTGTTCAGCGGCGAGGGCATCTTCGAGCTTGATCCGCCGACCGAAATCGACCGCCGGCAAATCAGCCGCTTCACCAGAGAACCGATACTCCGCGACGGCTTTCGCGAGGCCGTCTTCTTCTTCACCGACGATTCCTGGGCCGAACTCGCCAAACAGGTCAGGATCAACAACGGTGGCGACTCGGGCGCTGCGGACAAGGCCCTGAATGCTGCGCAGAAGCGCTTTCAGAATGAGTTGAACGGCTGGTGGGCGAACGAGTTCAAGGGCGCCTTTCCCACGCGGAATCTCGCCGCGCGCATGCTCGCCGACCTCTCCGATCCCGCCAGCAAAGGTCTTTTCCTGGCCGATATCAGGAGCGAGCACCACGACCGGCTGATTTACCAGGTGAGCTGGAACCGCGATGGCGTCTTACTTCCCGTATTTGCAAATGACGAAGAAGTCATGCTCATGCACTGGAAGCAGGGCGAGTATTCCGAATGGTGGTCCGGGTTTCACCTCGCCGGAGAATACAGGCAGAATCCGCATCCGGAGCACCGCACGCTCCTGGCGCACGCGTCCGATGAAACGATCGACGCCGACGTGACCGACAACCACATCTCCGCCACCGCCGAAATCAAGTTCGAAGTTCCCGAGGCTCGGATACGGGTTTTGCCCATGACCCTGGACGGCGTGCTGCGAATTTCCTCCGTGACCGATGAGTCCGGCAACAAATTGCGATTTATCCAGGAACCGCGCGAATCGACCAGCGATCCGTGGATCATCCTGCCGGCGCCGAGCGAGCCCGGACGGTCGTACACCATCAAGATTTCCTACGACGAAGACTCTACCCATGACAGCCGCGTGATTCGCCAGCAGGGAGCGGGACTTTATTACGTAGGCTCGCGCGAGTCCTGGTATCCGAGTTTCGGGGCATTCGACGATCGCACGCACTTCGTGCTGAATTTCAAGTCGCCCAAGAGGTTTGTTTTTGTCGGGACCGGCCGGCAGGAAAACTCCAGCACCGAAGGCAAGGTACTCGCTACCCGATGGGAGTCTCAGATTCCTTATAGCGTGGTTGGATTCAACTATGGCGCCTTTGTTTCCAAGAGCCACGCTGACGATAACCTCATGGTCCGCGCGTACACCGGCGAGCAGTTGCCCGATCCTCTGGTGGGGATCGCCAACTCCGGCGTCATAGGATCGATTTCGACCGCTTCCATGGCAGGCTACACGGCTGACGTCAGCTTCCAGGCTTTCAAGCTGTACGAGTATTACTTCGGTGGCCTGCCCTTCAAATCGATTTCGGTCACTGAACAGCCGGTCTTCGGATTCGGGCAAAGCTGGCCCACCCTGGTTTTCCTGCCTTTCGATTCGCTGTTGGACGGCACCATCCGTCACGGGTTGGGAATGGACCGGTCTGCCGAAGCCCGGGAGTTCTATAACCTCGTTGCGGTTCACGAGATGTCCCACCAGTGGTGGGGTCATATGGTCGGCTGGAAGACCTATCACGATCAGTAGTTGTCCGAAGGCTTTGCCGATTTTTCGGCGGCGCTTTACACGCAGGCCACCGATCCCAAGAAGTTTCGCGATCTTTGGGATATGCATCGCCGCCACCTGCTGCAAAAGAACGCGGCGGGGCATCGTCCGGCGGACGTGGCCCCGCTCTGGTTGAATTTTCAGGCCGACGCTTACCTCGAACCGCAGGTCCGTACGTTGCTGGTGTATGAGAAGGGCTCCTATGTGCTCGAGATGCTGCGCACCATCATGGAAGACTCGCGAGCGCAGAATCCGAATCAGCGCTTCATTGACACCATGCACGATTTTGTTTCCACCTATGCCGGCAAGAATGCATCAACCGAGGATTTTCACAAGATCGTCGCCAGGCACATGAACGATCCCATGGACTGGTTCTTCAACGAGTGGGTCTACGGGACCGAAATCCCAAGCTACCAGTTCAGTTACGATCTGAAAGACGGCGGCGGCGGCAAGACCATCCTGCACGTCTCGCTCACCCAGTCCGGCGTATCGGACTCGTTCCTGATGAAGGTGCCGATGTACGTTTGGGTCGAGGGCGCGCCTCGCCGGCTGGGATTGCTCGTGGTCAAGGGATCGAGCACGGAAACCGCCGATATTCCGCTCGGATTCCGCCCGAACAAGGTGACGCTGGATGAGTATCACACGGTGCTGGCGGAGGAAAAACAGTAAGGCGATCGAGAGAAAAGGTGAGAGCCGGGAGGCGACTGGCGACGGATCACGGTAGACGATTAGCCAGCCGAGCGCGCCGGTCGGAGGGGTTTCTTCTATCGAAAGGCTATGCCGATACGAAACGATAAGGCATGGTCGTACGGCCAGAAGTTGGAACCGGCCACGTCCCGAAACTCGAAGCGCAGCGCGGCATGAGTGCTGAGCCACCAGTTGGCGCCGCCTCCGAAATTGCCTGCGGGTGAGCCGCGGCCGTTTCCCTTTTGAGTTGGGCCTACGACCGAAAAGCCGCCGACGAGAAAGGGATCGAGCTTGCCCCGCGCGGCGTGCCGGCCAAAGTGATAGGAGAAATCCGCCGAGCCAATCCAGGCGTTCAACTGAGGGTTGGGCTCGCCCGCGTATTCCACCTCGCCGCCGAAGGCAAGGCCCTTGTACAGAAAGCCTTCGCCACCGCCGCCCGCGTACTTCAAAAACGGGTTTCCGGGAGTCGCAGTACCCATACCAAAGAATGCGTAGCCCTGACCCCGGTATCGGGGAGCGGCGTCCTGCGCCGCCGCCGACGCGGTGATGACGAGCAGCAAAGCTGCCGTCGCGATCAGTCTTTTCATTGCTCACCTCCAGACGTAGTGATTTCTGAGGAGAAGGTGGCCTTTTGTAACGCCGTTCATAGCGTCAATCTTTGTGGACCTTTCGCAGGCTCCCGAACCGGACCACGATGCCTGCAGGGAGCCGCAGATTGTTCTGGAGAAAGCTGCTGTACAGCCCTCGGAACGGCGGCGGGACTCCGGTCAATGAGACTGGAATTGTGGGAAAAGGCTCACGCAGGTAATCCGCCTGAATCGGCCGGAGCCAGAGAAATCGCCACACCTTCACGTCGACTCCGCCGCCCAGGCCGACGGTAAACGCGGACCGCCCGATCACGGTGTAGTTCGGTCCGTTTACGTAGCCGCGCGTCACGCCCGGAAGAATGTGGCCGAACGGACTCACCCGCTTGTTGCCGTGCCAGGCGAAGTGCGGGCCGAACAACAGCGAGTAGTTGTTTGCGAACGCGGGCACGTTCCCGGGACTGAAGTTGAACTCGGCCAACTCCGCCTCCACGCCCAGGACGCGGTTGAAGTAGCCGGTTACCGACCCTTGGCCGCCGCCGTCGTCGAACTCGTTGCCGCTGACGCGACCATAAAGCTTCGTCACACCCGCGTAGACTTCCGCGTCGGGCGCACTTGCCTGCGCAGCGCCGCTCGACGGCAGAGCGGCGGTCGCTCCCGCACAGAACGCGACGATGAACAATTGTTTCCACACAGGCTCCTCCTTGCGGGCACACTACTCCCGAGTCGCCGTAGGCTCGATTCGAGCCGGCGGTCATAGACCGCCGGTACAGCGAGCAGGGCGGTGAGGACACCGCCGCTACAGCGGGCGAGAGCGGGTCAGGGCACGTGGGCGCTGTGCCGGGGTGCGTCGATTCGTGCGCGGGACCGCAGGTGCCGAAGAAGAATGAGAATGAGTCCGAAGATGCCGAGCAGAACGATGCCCGTCCAGAAGTAGGAGGGAAGGTAAATGTTGTTGAAAAGCGTGAGGCCGGGCAGCACGCGCGTGGACAGCAGGAAGTCTAGAAGATCGCGGGCCTGGCTGCGGTCGCCTTTCAGAATTGTGCGTTGAAAGATGTACCAGTAGGGCCGGTAAGTCAGATAAATGGCGGCGTTCGAGATCAGAAAACCCACGGCGCTGGCCATGGCAAGCACGGTGGCCGCCGGTTTCACAGGTTCGGCCCCCACTGTAGCGGCGGTGTCCTCACCGCCGACCCGCGCTGTAGCGGCGGTGTCCCCACCGCCGAGGGTGCCCTCACCGCCGCCGGGGGCCATGCCGCCGCGCCGGCCGGCGGCGATCAGAATCGCTCCGGTTGTGACCATAATTGCGAAGAAGACGAGCATCAGCAGGCTTGCAATCTGCAGAACCGCCGCGTTTCGTCCGCACGTCTCCACCCCGAACACCCGCTCGTCGCCCGCGCGCGCGTGAACTCCCTTGACCGGATCGAAAGTGGCGGCGAGATAGCCAAAGAGTGTAGCCTCGCTCGCATTCCCTTGCCTGGCGGTGAGCCCTCGCAGCCGCCGGTAAGCCATCGACTGCAGGATGGTCCCGGCCCAGTGATCGAACGCCGTGTGGCCTTGAAAATCGACGACCTGTCCGAATCCGGCCACCGTCCAGTACTTCTGGCCGGCTCCCTTGTCATCGCCGGCGGCTTCCAGAGCCTCACCCGACTGGAGAAGGGAACGGGCGAACTGCTGGGAATCGCCGGCCGGCCACGCCGTGCCTTGCTCTTCTCCCCAGACGATGGTGAACGGGTCGTTGAAGCGGTACCGGCGGACCACGTTGCGGTCGAGTTCCTTGAGCCGATCCGAGTAGTCGTCGAACTCCGGAGAAGCGAAAGCCGCGGACATGGCTCCCTGCCAGGCGGGCGATCGTGAGAGCGTGCCCGTTTTCGCCGGTTCCGCCGGGGAAGGTGCGACGCCGTCGTCGCGGTCGATGAATTCAGCGGTCAGCAGGTAGAACAGCGCATTGCGCGAGTCCCATCGTTCGAGCGCCGGGATCCACTCCCGCGCTTCGGCGAGATCGGGGTGACGCGCCGCAACCACCGCGTAGGCCCAGATCAGGCTGGGGTCGAGGCGGACCGCCTCAGTCGCCAGTCGCGCGCTCTCGTTCGGGTCCTCGAGGCGGGCGGCGACGAAGACCATCCCTTCGGGATCCTGTCGCCCCTCGGCGCGCCGGGCAAGAGCCCTGAGTTCCGGTTGTTGGTTCGCGTCGGTCGCGTGGAGGAGGGCGCTCCAGGCCGTCAGCGACACCCGCAACCCCTGGCGGAAGGGCGGGGCAGCGAAGAAAATCAGCGTCGCCAGCAGAAAGGTGCCCAGCACCGCCAGCGCCACTCTGCGCAACGAGATGCTTCTCTCGAAGAGCCCCCGGCCCGGTGGTACCTGTTTCGGTCCGGGCATGAAAAAATCCACCAAGGCTTGCTTCACGAGCACGGCCGCGGCGCCGAGCGACCACATCAGGCTGGCGAACGAGCCCTCGACGTACTGGAGTTCGACGCGCATCGCCTGGCCCCAGTCGCGCGTCTCGCGGGGCGCGATGCGGATCGCCGAGTCCAGCAGGAAGACCGCGGCCTGGCGTATCGCCGATTCTGATTCCATGCTCTTACCCCTCGTTGGGCGTGGGCTCCCGCAGCGCGACCCGTCGCGCCGGCTCAGCGAGCTTCTCTTTGGCCAATTCCAATCCGTCCGGCGTCAAACGATAGGTGTGCCGCGGCGGCACGCCCGGGTCCGTCGTCACCCAGCGCGCCTCCAGCAGGTTGTGCTTCTCAAGCCGCATCAGGATCGGGTACAAGGTTCCCGATTTCAGCCCGGTTTCGCGGCTCAATTCGTATCCGTAGCGCCAATCTTCGGGGCGCGCCAGGAAGCTGTCGAGGACTTGCAAGGTTTCGTTGGATAATCGTGGTGCTTTCACGTCCTAAGTCTACATATGTAGCGCATCCGTTGTCAAGCTAATTTATAGGGATGCGCCTGCGAATCACGTCATTTCTGTGAGCGGCATCACAGCACTGCTGTCATATGCCTGCTATTCAATAGCTTAGGCCGATCACGCCGACGGTGATCGCGGCGAGGCTGGTCGAGCGAAGCCGATTCGACTATGATTGAGAGGTCAACTATGGACTCCTTATCTGTTTACGTGGTGGGCGCAGGCCCGGCAGGACTCTTCGCAGCGCGCAAGCTGGCCGCAGCAGGGCATCGGGTCACTATCTTCAATCGCGATGTCCGGCCGGGCGGTCTGGCCGAGTACGGCATCTATCCCATGAAGCACCACATGAAAGCGGGCCTGCGCAAGCAGTTCGCGAAGATCCTCGCCATGCCCAACGTCGAGTACTACGGCAACGTGGCGCTGCACTGCGACGGACCGCTCAGTTGCGAGTCGCTGCGCGCCTGGCAGCCTGCGGCGATCGTCTATGCGGTCGGTGCGCAGGGAACCAAGAAGCTGGGCATGCCCGGCGAGGACGCGCGCGGCGTCTACTCCGCCAAGGACTTCGTCTATCACTACAACGCCCTGCCGCCGTTTTCCTCCCAGGACTTCTCAACCGGTCGGCGCGTGGCTATCGTGGGCATGGGCAACGTGATGGTCGATATCGCCCGCTGGCTGCTGATCGATCAGCCGGGCGCGAAGCCAAACGAGGTCACGGTGATCGCGCGCCGCGGTCCGTTCGAGGTCAAGTTCGACGAAAAGGAGTTCGACTACGTGGAGCAGTTTCTCGATCGCGAGGCGTTTCGCGAGGAACTGGCGCGCGTGTCCGAAGTCGCCGCCGCTGCCGGGCAGGACGTCAGCACGGTGGCCGATTCGGTGTTTCCCTGGATCAAAACCGAACCCGCCACACCTTCGCAATCGAAACTGAAGTTCCGCTTCCTGACGTCACCAGTGGGCATCGAAGCGGACATCGCCGGCCGCATCGAGCGCCTGCGCGTTGTGGAGAATCTGCTGATCCGTCAGGGCGAGGACACGAAAGCGCGCGCCACCGACAAGGAATCGGCGCTGCCGTTCGACACGCTGATCTTCGCGATCGGCGACGTCGCCGATCCCACCGTCGGGTTGCCGTATGGGAAGAACGAATATCTGTGCAACACCGATCCCTCCGATCCCGATCGTGCCGCTTATGAGGTCTTCGACACCGCTACCGGGAGCATCATCACCGGCGATTACCTCGTCGGATGGGCGCGCAAGGCCAGCGAAGGACTGGTGGGCAAGGCCCGCTTTGACGCCGAGCGCGGCTGCGATTACGTTCTGAAGTACCTGGAACACGCCCCGGCAAGATCGACACCCGGTTCAGCTGAGATTCTGGACGAACTGCAGGCCAGGAGTGAAGCGGTTGTGACCAAGCAAGGCGTGGAGCGACTGTTTCAGGCGGAAGCGGGACAGGCACAAGCGCTGGGAGTGCCCGAATTCAAGTATCCGACGAATCAGGAAATGCTGGGCGCGATTGGCGAGTTGCGCGAAGCGCACTGCGCCGCGTGACTTGGATCACTGACTTTTGTTATTGAGGGGTGTGCAGGAAAAGCATACGTGCCGGGCTAGGCACTGGCACGAGGCGTTTGCCTGACCGCCCTAATATCCAGCACGGACCGATCCTCGGAGGCAGGGTGTCGGGCAGAGTTGCCGCCAAAGCGGGAACTCCACGCGCCGAATACATATGTAGGCTCGCTCGCGAGCCGCGGCGATCCGGGGACCCCCCCCAATTTAATCGTCAAAAGCAAACCCACAAGTGTATTGAAATCAGCGACTTCCATAAAGCGAGCTCAAAAGCAAAGCCAACCAAACCCATAAGTGGTGTGAAATGTGAAGGTTAGCTGTTCGAGTGGGGCGGCGCAGGTCGAGCCCGAGGCGCCCTTTTGCATCCTCAAGCCGGCACAAGCCGGGCTATCGACTGCTCGCTGTCCCTTCTGATACGATCTCAGAAACGAACGGAATGATTCGCATCTTCACATCGCCTTCCGCTGAAGACCGCCTGAAATGCGCGGCGGATTTCCTGACCGGATTCTCACCGGCAGCCGAGCGCCTGCTCATCGGCGCGTCGCGCGAATCGGTGAATCGATTCGCACACGGTATCGCGATCGAGCGACCAGCCAGCTTTGGGTTGCACCGCTTCACTCTGATCCAGCTTGCGGCGCATCTTGCCACGGCTGATTTCGCCCGGCGGGGAGTCGCTCACAGCACGCCCCTGGCGGCGGAAGCGGTCGCGGCACGTTCTGTCTTTGAAGCGCTTGAGGCGGAAGAACTCGATTACTTCAAACCCGTGGCGCGCATGCCCGGATTTGGGCGCGCGCTTGGCTCGAGCTTGAACGAGCTGCGTCTGGCCGGCGTGCGTCCTCAGGAATTTGCCGACCGAAAATCGGATCAATCGGCGAGTGCGAACGATTTAAGCACCTTGCTGCGCATCTTTGAAGAACAGGCGGATCGAGCTCTCGTCGCAGATCGCGCAGCCATATTGCGAACCGCAACCACCGCTATTAACACAGCGCCCGCGTTCCAGTTCCGGCAATGGCCGATGCTCCTTCTCGACGTGCCGCTGGCGTCGGCGGCCGAACGGGACTTCGTCCACGCTCTGGTGAGCGAGGCCGGCGATGTCCTCCTCACAGTCGCGTCCGGTGACGCGAGGACGCTCTCGGCCCTGCAGACGATTCCGGGCGCTGAGCCGATCTCCGCGTCCGAATCGGCTTCGGATTCCGGGCTGCGACGCCTGCATTCTTATCTGTTCTCGTCGCAAGAGCCGGTGGAGAGCGCAACCGAGGGTGAGGTCTGCTTTTTCTCGGCGCCCGGCGAAGGACGCGAATGCCTCGAGATCGCGCGCCGGATCCTGGAGGAATCGCGGAAGGGCGTCGCGTTCGATCAGATGGGCATACTGCTGCGCGCGCCTTCCGGTTATGCTGCGCTGCTCGAGACAGCGCTCGCGCGCGCCGGGATTCCGGCCTACTTTACGCGGGGCAGCCGCCGGCCTGATCCTTCAGGGCGTGCTTTCCTCGCGATTCTCGGCTGCGCCGCGGAAGAATTCTCGGCGGCTCGCTTCGCCGAGTATCTCTCGCTCGGTCAGGTGCCACAGCTTGATGAGAATGGCGCGCCGGCGCCTGTCGAGCTGCCTTGGGCGCGGCCCGATGACGAAGGATTGGGACCTGCAGCCGTTGCGCTCGAGAACGAAGTCGAAGACCAATCGGCCAGCGGCGCGACTGACGAGAGAACGGAATCCGTGCCGGAAGACGCGGCCGCATTCGAGGGGACGTTGCGCGCGCCGTGCAAATGGGAGCGGCTGCTGGTTGAGGCCGCCGTAATCGGCGGCCAGGAACGATGGAGCCGAAGAATAAAAGGACTTGAAGCGGAGTGGCAACTGAAGCTCTCGCGGCTAAGCCAGGAAGAGCCGGATTCGGCCAAGGTTCGGGCCCTGAAGCGCGATCTTACCGAGCTCGGGAATCTGCATGCGTTCGCGATCCCGATTATTGAAAAGCTGGCCGCAATGCCGGCCGAGGCTCGGTGGGGCGAATGGCTTGAACATCTCAAATATCTTGCGCCTTTGGTGCTGAGGCGTCCCGACCGTGTTCTCGGGCTGCTTGCCGAACTCGAGCCCATGGATCGCGTCGGGCCCGCTTCGCTGGCGGAGATTCGCAGCGTTCTCGAGGACAGGCTTGCCACGCTTGATCCCGAGCGGCCGCCTCGCGACTACGGGCGGGTGTTCGTCGGAACGCCGGAACAGGCGCGCGGGCGCAGCTTCGAAGTCGTGTTCGTGCCGGGGCTCGCGGAGCGCATCTTCCCGCAGCGCGTCGGCGAAGATCCCATTCTACTCGACCCGCTGAGAAGGCAGCTCGATCATGGACTACCTCTGCAGGATGATCGCGTCGAAGCCGAGCGCCTGCAACTGAAGCTCGCCGCGGGCGCAGCGCGCGAACGGATTGTGATTTCGTATCCCAGGCTCGAAGTGGCCCGAGCGCGCCAGCGGGTTCCCTCGTTTTACGCTCTCGACGTGCAGCGCGCGATCCGCGGCAAGATTCCTCGATTTGAACAGTTGGAGAACGATGCGCGCTCGGAGGCTGCGGCAGCGCTCGACTGGCCCGCGCCCGAGAAGCCCGCGCAGGCGATCGATGACATGGAACACGATCTTGCGGTGCTGGGCCCGCTGCTGCGTTGTTCAGCCGACATCTCCCTCACCGGTCGCGCGCGCTATCTGCTCGACCTGAACCGGAATCTCGCGCGCTCGCTTCGCGCCCGGTGGGCGCGTTGGAAGAAGGCATGGTCCGCGGCTGATGGCCTTTGCGAGCCCAATGCCGCCGTACTTGAGGGCCTCGCGCCCGATCTCATCACGTCAAGGCCGTATTCAGCCTCGTCGCTGCAGAGATACGCGCTGTGCCCGTACCAGTTTTTCTTATCGGCTATTCACAAGCTTGAGCCGCGCGAAGAAGCTGTTCCCCTGGTCCAGATGGACCCACTGACGCGCGGCAGCATCTTCCACAGCGTGCAGGCCGCATTCATGCGGCGATTAAAGGAGTCGGACGAGCTGCCGGTCACGACCCAGAATCTCGGCAAAGCGCAGGGCATCCTGGACGAAACACTGGCCGCCGTCGCGGAGGAGCAGTGCGACAAGCTCGCGCCCGCCATCCTGCAGGTGTGGCGCGACGGAATCGGCGTGATCCGCACCGATTTGCGCGGCTGGCTGCAGCGCATGGTTGATACTCCGAGCGACTGGCTGCCTGTTCATTTTGAATTCGGAATCGGATTTGTGCCTGAAGAAGGACGCGATCCCGCGAGCTTCAGGGATCCGGTGAAGCTGAACGGTGGATATCTATTCCACGGCTATGTCGATCTCATCGAGCGCAGCAGCGACGGCCGCGAGTTGCGCGTGACCGATTATAAAACCGGGTCCAATCGCACCAAGGATGGCATGGTCGTGGGCGGCGGTGAGGTGCTCCAGCCGGTTCTGTATGGACTCGCTGTCGAAGCGGCTCTTCACGAGCGTGTCACCGAGGGCAGGCTGTACTTCTGCACGTCGGTCGGTGGTTTCCGCGATCGTGTGGTTGCACTGCACGAACTCACTCGCCAGCGAGGCTTGCAGCTGCTGGAGACGGTAAATCGCGCCATCCAGCGTCCGTTTTTGGCGCCCGCGCCGAAGGAAGACGCGTGCGCGCGCTGCGATTTCCTGCAGGTCTGCGGGCCGATGGAGGAGCGGCGGCTTGCTGCAAAGAGTCCCGATCCACTCGACGATCTGAACACGCTGCGAGGTCTGCCATGAAACCGCTGGCCGATGACAAAGCGCGCAAGATGATCGCGACCGTTCTCGATCGCAGCATGGTGGTCGAGGCCGCGGCCGGAACCGGGAAGACCACCGAACTGGTGAACCGCATCGTGAACGTCGTCGCCCAGGGTCGCGCGACGATCGACGAGATCGTGGCCGTGACGTTCACCGAAAAGGCAGCCGGCGAGTTGAAGCTGCGCCTCCGCTCGCGTCTGGAAGAGGAACGCCAGAACACGCAATCCCAGGAAGCGCGAAAGCGGCTTCAGAATGCGGCTGCGGGACTCGAAGAAGCCCACATCAGCACGATCCACGGATTCTGCGCCGACCTGTTGCGCGAGCGTCCGGTAGAGGCGGAAGTCGATCCTCAGTTCGAGACGTTGGACGAGGGAGCGTCGCGCCGCTTTTACGACGATGCGTTCCGGCGCTGGCTCGAAACGCAGCTCGAAGATCCGCCGCCGGGTGTGCGGCGCGCCCTGCGACGCCCTGCCAAGGAAGATCCCACCGAGCGGCTGCGCAATGCGGGTTGGGAGCTGATTCAATGGCAGGATTATCCTGCTCCCTGGCGGCGCGAGCCTTTCGACCGCGAATCCGAAATCGACGCCTTGGTCGAAAAGCTGAACCAATTTGCCGAGCTCACGGCCAATCCTGCGAAATCCAACGACGGATTCTACGAAGACACCCGCAAGGCGAGGCGGCTCGCCGAAGACATTCGCCTGGTTGAAAGGATTCGGCCGCCGGAGCAAGCACGCGACTACGACGGGCTCGAAGGGGAGTTCACAACGCTGGCAACGGGCTGGAATGAAGAGGTCAAGCGATTCCGGAAACCGCGGTCCGGATACGGAGTTCATTACAGGGAAGGCGTGCGCCGCACTGAAGTCCAGGCCGCGCACGGCGAGTTGCTCGCTGCCATCGAGCTTTTTAGCCGGCATGCGGACGCGGATCTGGCTGCCCTGCTGCACGAGGAGCTGAAAGGCGCAATCGCGCATTACCATGAGCTCAAGCTGCGGGCCGGCCGCCTGGATTTTCTCGACCTCCTGATACGCGCTCGCAACCTGATTCGTGACTGCGCTCCGGTGCGAGCCGAGTTTCAGCGCCGGTTGAAGTGCATCTTCATTGATGAATTCCAGGACACTGATCCGCTGCAGGTTGAGATCCTGATGCTGCTGGCATCAGACGATCCTTCAATCACAAACTGGCGCGAGGTCAATCCTGCGCCGGGCAAGCTCTTCATTGTCGGCGATCCGAAGCAGGCCATCTATCGATTCCGGCGCGCCGATCTGGGAATCTATCAGAAGGTGAAGGACCAGCTCTCGACGCGTGGAGCGGCATGCCTCGAGCTCACGACGAGCTTTCGGTCGGTGCCGTCGATCCAGAGAGCTGTGAACAGAGCATTCGCGCTTCTGATGAAAGGCGATCGCGAAACGCTGCAAGCCGCATACGTGCCGCTCTCAACTTTCCGCCGCGACCATAGCGATCAGCCGGCCGTCGTGGCGCTGCCCGTTCCGAGCCCGTTCGGCTATTACGGCGGGGTTACCGCAATGGCGGTCGAGAAGTGTCTTCCGGACGCCATCGCCGCCTTCGTCTGCTGGCTGGTCAATGAGAGCGGCTGGGAAGTAACGGAATCACAGCGTCCTGAAAAGCCCGTTCGCGTCGCGTCGCGCCACGTCTGCCTGTTGTTCCGGCGCCTGGAAAGCTACGGAGATGACGTGGCGCGCGATTACGTGACGGCGCTCGAAGCGCGCGACATCCCTCACCTGCTCGTGGGAGGCAAATCCTTCCACGAGCGTGAAGAGGTACAGACGATGTGCGCCGCACTGACGGCTGTCGAATGGCCTGACGACGAGCTGGCCGTTTTCGCCACGCTCAAAGGATCTCTGTTCGCGGTGGGCGATGAGACACTGCTGGAGTATCGGCACGCTTACCGTCATCTGCACCCCTTCCGAGTTCCAAAGGAAAACGTGAAGGAGAGCCTGGTTCCGGTCGTGCAGGCTCTCGAGCTTTTACACGATCTGCACCGTAACCGGAATTACCGGCCGGTGGCGGAAACGATCGCGCGCTTGCTCGAATCCACGCGCGCTCATGCGGGATTCGTGCTGCGGCCATCCGGCGGGCAGGCGCTGGCCAACGTCCTGCATATTGCGGAGCTCGCGCGGCTATACGAAGAAGATGGTGGAATCTCGTTTCGCGGTTTCGTAGAGCAGCTCGCCGAGGAAGCGAAGGCCGGTCAGTCGCCCGAAGCTCCGATTCTTGAGGAAGGCAGCGACGGCGTCCGGATCATGACGGTCCACAAGGCCAAGGGGCTCGAGTTCCCCGTTGTGATTCTTGCCGACATCACCGCGAAACTGGCGCGTTCCCCTGCGTCGCGGCATCTCGATTCCGAACGAGGCTTGAGCGCGGTGAAAATCGGCGGCTGGACTCCGATTGAACTCACGGAGCACGACGCGGAGGAAACGGCTCGCGACCGCGCGGAGGGCGTGCGCGTGGCCTACGTGGCTGCTACGCGCGCCCGCGATCTGCTCGTAGTCCCTGCGATCGGCGACGACCTCCGGCAGCATCCAGGCGGTGCGGCGCTGAAAGATTGGTGGACAAGCCCGTTGTCGGCCGCGATCTATCCCGAGGCGGAGCAGCGGCGCAACCCTCAGGCCGCACCAAGGTGTCCGGAGTTCGGAGACGACAGCATTGTCTACCGGCCAAAATCAGCCGGAGGTCAGGACAACGTGGCGCCCGGACTGCACAAAGTCGAGGTCCCGTCTGATGAGAAGAACCCAGCCGAGTACGGCGTTGTATGGTGGGATCCTTGCAAGCTCGCGCTGGACGTTAAACCGAAGTTCGGCGTCCGTCGCAAGGAACTGCTGGAAGCGGTTGATCCGGAGGTTGTGGCGCGTGACCGCGAAGTCTATGAGCGGTGGCGAGCCGATCGAAGTGCAGCCATCGCGAAAGGTTCCGAGCCGACACTGACGGTTCGAACCGCGACGGAATACGTGGCCGCGAGGGGTTCATCGAAAGCGCCCGAGGTCGCTCTGCACGAAACCGGACCGGTTCCGGACCGTCCTGCCGGACCGCGCTTCGGCGCGCTGGTACATGCGGTGCTGGCCACGGTGGCCTTGGATGCGAACTCCGACGATCTATCGGCCGCGGCCGCCCTTCAGGGCCGAATCCTCGGAGCAAAAGACGAGGAGGTCGCGGCAGCCGTCGAAACAGTGTCGCGGGCCCTTCAGCATCCGGTGATGGCCAGGGCACGCCACGCCGCAGCGAATGGCGCCTGCCGGAGAGAAACTCCGCTCACGCTGACTCTGCCCGGCAAGACGCTGATCGAAGGCGTCGCCGATATCGCCTTTCAGGAAGACGGCGCCTGGACCGTGATCGACTTCAAGACGGACCGCGAACTCGAAAACCGGCTTGATGTGTATCGACGCCAAGTGGGTCTGTATGCCGACGCGATTTCCGCGGCCACAGGCCAGCCCTGCGAGGCTATACTGATGAGGGTTTGAGATGAAGCCTACTTCACAGATCGTGATTTTTGCTCTCGCGCTTCTGTGGCTGGCGATGCCAGCCTCCGCGCAGACCAGGCCGAGATCGAAACCCGCGGCGAGCCGTTCCCTCATGTATGTCGGCACCTATACGGTTCGAGAGAGCAAGGGCATCTACGTTTACGAGTTTGACGCTGGAAAGGTCACTCCGTCGGGCACGGCAGTCCTTGCCGCCCAAACGGTGAACCCGTCGTTCGTGGCCATCGATCCTACACACCGTTATCTGTATGCCGTGAATGAGACGGAAGACTATCAGGGCCAGAAGACCGGAGCGGTGAGCGCGTTCCGCATCGATCGAAGAACGGGAATGCTCGCCTTCCTGAACCAGGTTCCTTCCGGCGGAACCGATCCCTGCTACGTCTCGCTGGACCGCGAAGGCAAACACGTGCTGGTTGCCAATTACTCGAGCGGCAGCGTCTCGGTGTTTGCGGTTCTGCCCGGCGGCCGCTTGGGCGAAAGGACGGCGTTCGCGCAACATCAGGGTCACAGCATTAATCCCGAGCGCCAGGAGGGACCGCACGCGCACGACATCGCGCTTTCGCCGGATGGACATTTCGTGCTGGTCGCCGACCTGGGTCTCGACGAACTGCTGGTCTACCGCTATGACGCGGCGAGCGGGTCGCTTACTCCCAACGATCCGCCGTTCGCAAAGGTCACTCCCGGCTCGGGACCGCGACACTTCGTGTTCGACTCAAGCGGAAGGTTCGTCTACCTGCTAAGCGAGGTCGGATCGACGGTCACGGCGCTTGCGTACGACTCCTCCAGCGGAACATTGCATGAGATCCAGAGCCTCTCCGCGCTTCCTGGCAGCTTCACGGGCCATAACGATGCCGCGGAGATCGCGATCGGGCGCTCCGGCAGATTCCTCTACGCCTCGAATCGCGGCGATGACAGCATCGTGGTGTTCGCCATCGATCCGGCCCGCCACACGCTCAAAGTCGTAGCCCACGTTCCGACGCTAGGCAAGGTTCCGAGGAATTTTGCCATTGATCCCACCGGCTCTTACCTGCTCGCCGCCAACCAGGATTCCGACAACATCGTCGTCTTCAAAATCGATCCCCAAAGCGGGATTCCAGCTCCGACCGGACAAGTGGTGCAAGTGTCCTCGCCCGTCTGCATCACTTTCATGCCGGCGCCGTGATACTCCGAATCTTCCTCACCATCACTCTACCGTCACGGACTTCGCCAGGTTGCGCGGCTGGTCTACATCGCATCCGCGAAGCACGCCCAGGTGATAGGCCAGCAGTTGCAAAGGGACGGCCTCCAGCAGCGCCGACAAGAGCTCGTTGGCGGGCGGTAGAACGATCGCGTGGTCCGCAAGCTCGGTCGCTTCCGTGTCGCCCTCCGTCACCAGAACAATGATGCTGGCGCCGCGCGCCTTCGCTTCCTTGATGTTCAAAATCGTGCGCCGGTAACGGAGTTGCGACTCTGCCGAGCGCTCGTCGACAGTGGCGATCACGACCACGGGCAGCCCTTCGGTGATCAGCGCGCCTGGACCGTGCTTCATCTCGCCGGCCGGATAGCCTTCGGCATGAATGTACGACACCTTCTTCGTCTTGAGCGCCGCCTCGAGTGCGATCGGGAAGTGTACGCCACGCCCGAGAAACAGGAAGTCGGTGGCGCGATGAAACTCGTGCGCCAGCTCCTCGATCTCTTCGTCGTGTTGCAGCACGGACTCGATCTGGCGCGGCAGCGCCTCCAGATCTGCGAGAAGCCTCCGCGCGTCGTCAGCGCTGAGCTCGTTGCGCAACTGGCCGAGATAGATGGCGAACAGGTAAAGCGCCACGAGTTCCGCGGTGAACGTCTTGGTTGCGCTGACCCCGATTTCGGGACCGGCATGGGTGTAAATGACGCCGCTTGCCTCGCGCGGCACCATGCTGCCGAGCGAATTGCAGATTGCCAAGGTCTTGGAGTTTTTGGCCCGCGCCTCGCGCTGTCCAGCGATGGTGTCGGCGGTTTCTCCGGACTGCGTGATCAGCACGGTGAGCGTGGACGGGTCCACCAGGGGATCGCGATAGCGGAATTCCGAAGCGTAATCCACCTCGGTGCGGACGCGCGCCAGGCGCTCGATGATGAATTTACCGGCCAGGCCTGCGTTGCGCGAACTGCCGGCGGCGACGAGCGTGATCCCGGTGAAAGCGCGAAACTCCTCTTCCGCGATCTCCATTTCATCCAGGAAAACCTGGCCGGTTTCCGGCGAAATGCGGCCGAGCATCGTGTCCCGAACGGCGCGCGGCTGGTCGTAAATCTCCTTGTGCATGAAATGCCGGAATCCGCCCTTTTCGGCGAGAATCGGCTCCCACGCAACGTGCTGGACCCGCCGCGTGACGGGGCGCCCTTCGAAGTCCATCAGCTTGACGCCGTGTGGCGTCAGGACAGCCAGATTGCCGTCGGCCAGAAAGAACAGGTCGCGGGCGTGATAGAGAATCGCGGGCACGTCGCTGGCCACGAGATTTTCATCGCGGCCGAGTCCGATGACGGCCGGCGGACCTTGCCGTACGACCACGATCTCGTTGGGGGTGCGCGTGGAGATGATCGCCAGCGCGAAAGCTCCGCGCAGCCGGCGCACGGCGGCGCGCACCGCTTCGTCGAGTGCGATCGGCCTGGAGTCCGGCGGGCCGGCGTCAAGGTACTCTTCGATGAGATGCGCGATCACTTCGGTGTCCGTCTCGGTCGCGAAGTGATGGCCTTCCGCCTCGAGTTCCCGTTTCAGCTCTTCGTCGTTCTCGATGATGCCGTTGTGCACCACGGCGACGGTGTTATGGCAGTCCCGATGCGGATGCGCATTCTCCTCCGTCGGTGGACCATGTGTGGCCCAGCGCGTGTGGCCGATGCCGTAAGCGCCGTCCAGCGGGTTCAGGCGGATGGTTTCGCGCAGATTCCGCAGCTTACCCGAGGCGCGCCGCACCTCGAGCCTTCCGTCCTGAACCACCGCCAGTCCGGCGGAGTCGTAGCCGCGGTACTGCAGGCGCTCCAGTCCGTCGAGGAGCAGCGGCACCACGCGCTTGTTCCCGATGTATCCGATGATTCCAGACATGCTGTGTCAGAGGCGCGTCGCAAGATCGCGCCCGCCGTTCTTTTATAGCATAGCGCAATGGTCTCACTGCGCCGGCAGTTTTAGCCGTTACAATGGATTGTCGGACCGCGGCAGATGACGCCGCCGAGGTGTTTTTTTGACATTGACGCTGGCTATTGAACTCTTTCTCGCCGCCGCGCTCGGCGGCGCTCTCAATGCCGTCGTGGGCGGCGCGACTTTCGTCGTCTTTCCTGCCCTGGTATTCGCGGGAATTCCTCCCGTTCAAGCCAACGCGACCTCGTCCGTAGTCGTTTGGCCCGGCGCGGTCGCTGGAGTATTCGCCTATCGCGAGGACATCAACCTGGGTCGCAAGCTGCTGCTGGCTCTCGGAGTCGCGGGCTTCATCGGAGGCGCAGTCGGAGCCTGGCTGCTGGTCCACACGTCGAGCGTCGCCTTTGTTCATCTGGTTCCCTGGCTGCTGCTCTTCGCGAGTTCGCTCTTCACCTTCGGCGGAAAGATCAGCAGATGGCTGATCGGCGGAGGCGACCACTCCGCCGTCAGGGGTATTCTCGGCGTCACCCTCGCGCAGTTCGCGATATCGATTTATGGCGGTTACTTCGGAGCCGGGATGGGAATTCTGATGCTCGCCGCTTATGCCGTGGCGAACCTTGGGAACATCCACACCATGAACGGCGTCCGAAGCGCCGTGGGCGTGCTGATCAACGGCGTGGCGATCGGCTTGTTCATCTACGACCGGGCGATCATATGGAAACCGGCGCTGGTGATGATCGTCGGCTCGACGCTCTCCGGCTACTACGGCGCGGTGATCGCGCGTCGCGTCGACCCCGCCATCGTCAAGCGGTTGGTGATGGCGATCGCCTGGGCCATGACCGCTTATTTCTTCTTCAAAGCCTACCACCGAACCTGAATTCTGCGGCTGCAACCTGATCGTCCTTCAAACCGCCCACTCGGCGCCGCCTGGCATTCCTCGCGTCGCCGCCGCCACTGCCTTACCCGCGCTGGTCCACGGCGGCCAGCAGCTTGTCAAACGCTTCGGAGAACAAGCGCACGCCGTCCTCCGCCAGCTTGTCGGTCACGTCCTTCATCGAGATGCCGGCTTTGGGCAGCGACTCCATCACGCGCGCGGCGTGCTCGACGTTCTCTTCCAGGCTGAGGCGCGGCTCGCCGTGATCGCGGAAGGCCTCGAGCGTGTTCGTGGGCACCGTATTCACCGTGTCGCGGCCAACCAACTCCTCGACGTAGACCACGTCGCGATACTTCGGATTCTTGGTGCTGGTGCTCGCCCACAGCAGCCGCTGCGTGCGCGCGCCCTTCGCTTCCAGCGCCTTCCAGCGCGGGCCCGAGATGATTTCCTTGTATTTCTGATAGGTCAGCTTTGCGTTCGCGATCGCAACCTGGCCCTCGATGCTCGCTAGCAGCGTCTTCTCCGAATCGCTGCTTGAGTTCTTCAGCTTCTGATCGACGATCGAGTCCACCAGCGTATCGATCCGGCTGACGAAGAAGCTGGCCACGCTCGCCATCTGGTGCAGATCGCCGCCGTGCGCCGCGAAATCTTCCAGGCCCGCGATGAACGCTTCCGCCACTTGCTCGTAGCGCTCCTGGGCGAACAACAGCGTGATGTTGACGTTGATGCCTTCACTGAGGGCCTGCCGGACGGCCGGAATTCCGGCCTCCGTTCCCGGAATCTTGATCATCAGGTTGGGCCGGTTCACGGCTTTCCACAGGCGGCGCGCCTCGCGGATGGTGCTCTCGGTTTCGTGCGCGAGATACGGGGAACATTCCATGCTGACGTATCCATCGCGCCCGTCCGTCTCGTCGTAGACGCGCCGCAGAACGTCGGCCGCGGCCTGGATGTCCTTGATGGCGACGGCCTCATAGATGGCCATGGCGTCCATGCCGCCCTGCGCGCGCAGCCGGTTGAGATCTTCGGCGTACTCGGCGCCCCCCACGATCGCTTTTTCGAAAATGGAAGGATTCGAGGTCATGCCTTTCAGGCCGTCCTCGTCGATCAGGTGCTGGAGATCGCCGCTCGTGATCAGATTGCGGCGGATGTAATCGAGCCAGACGGCTTGCCCCAGCGCGCCCACCTCCTGCAGGGAATTCATCGTTGCCGTCTTCGTAGAATTCATGATGTTTCTCCTTATGGGAGGTTAGATGGATCCAGTCCGTGCCTGGAGGCCATGGCGATTGCCGATTGCCGATTGCTGATTGCTGATTTTCCGCCCACTGCGGACGGCTCACTGCCAGTTGCCTCCTGCCGACTGTCTACTGTCGACTGTCTACTGTCGACTGTCGACTGTCAACTTCGACAAAACCTCTCTTCAATCGCCTTCACCTTCCCAAGCCGCCGCAGGTGGCGTTCTTCGCCGGTGAATCGTGCTGCCAGAAAATTCCGCACGAGTTCCTTGGCCAGCTCGATGGCGACCACGCGCGATCCCATCACGAGCACGTTCATGTCGTCGTGCTCGACGCCCTGATGCGCCGA
>JASHQD010000283.1 GCA_030037755.1 Terriglobia bacterium | reverse complement strand
TGCAGCAGCGGCCCTTATTTCATCTTTGTCGCACCGATGCATTCGCTCCGACCACAGTCGATGAGCGATTCCAACGCGGCGTGGGCATTTCGCACAAGTGGGTCGCGGCAGGGCGGGCGTCGGCCTGTTTCCAAAGTTTTAACAACTCTGTAATCTCTCTTGAACCCGGTTTGAGGCTGTGCTACCTTGAGGCTGCAAATGAAATATTCGATCCTGGAGGTGATCCACTCGTGAGCACCCCGACCGCGGCCATCCGGACGCAGTTGATGGCCAACCCGGAGTACCAGCGGCTTTCTGAGCAACACGCCCACTACGCCGCCCAGCTTGAACAGCTCACCGCCAAGCACTACCTCACCGATCAAGAACAATTGGAAGAGACGAGGCTGAAAAAGCTCAAGCTGCGCCTGAAAGACGAAATGGCGATGCTGGCGCAAAAAGCCGGATCGGCCTGAGCGCCAGACGGTGATATGCCGTCTGCGGAATTGACGAAGACCCGGCCGCGTGCGCGTGACCGGATCTTCGCTGGTTCCTTCTCTACCCCGCCGAATCGGCCGCCCGGCAATCATCGTATGGTCAAAGAAGGATACTGGTACGGACTCCCGCTGGCCTTGGCGGCGATCGGGTGCGCGGCACTCGGTCTCGGCTGGATTGCGGCGTTTCTCGGCGTCCTGACCGCGCTGGTCCTCAATTTCTTTCGCGATCCCGAACGTACCATCCCCTCTGATCCTGCCGCGATTGTCTCGCCCGCCGACGGCCGCATAGTCGAGATCGCGGAGGAGACGCATGCCGGACGTCCGGTGCGGCGCATCAGCATTTTCATGTCGCCGCTCGACGTGCATGTGAATCGCTCGCCCGCTGCCGGCGAGTTGCGCGAGATCGTGTATCAGAGGGGCCGATTCCTGGTCGCGAGCGGCCCACGCGCCTCCGTCGAGAACGAGCAGAATGTTTTCACAATCGACACGCAGGCCGGACCGATCGTGGTCAAGCAAATCGCTGGCCTCGTGGCGCGCCGTATCGTATTCTGGAGACGAACAGGCGAGCACCTTGACCGCGGCCAGCGCGTTGGGCTGATCAAATTCGGCTCGCGCGTTGATGTGCTGCTGAATCCGGCGATCGAATTGACTGTGCGGACAGGCGATCACGTCCATGCGGGATCGACAGTCCTGGCCATTGCGCCGGGATTTGATATGGGAGTAGGGAGTAGGGAGTAGCGAATAGCGAGTGGCGAATGGTGAGTAGGGAGGAGCGCGGCGCGCAAATCCAAAGGCGATTTTGCTTCTACTCCCTATTCCCCACTCCCGATTCCCTCTCTCTCCATTCGCCACTCGCGATTCGCTATTCGCCCCTTTGAAGGGTTAGGAGACTCAGCTAGACACGGAGATAACGTGGCGACGCTGCCAACCACTCCGAAGCGTAAAGGCCGTCTGCACGGTGGCTTCTACATCCTGCCGAGCCTGTTCACGGTCGGCACGCTGGTCTGCGGATACCTTTCGATTCTCGCCACCTTGCGCGGCTCGATGACGCTGCTGAGCGGTGGCCTTACCGCCGACGGCGGCCGCCTCGCTTTCGACAGCGCCGCCAAGTTCATCGGCTGGGCATGGGTGTTTGACAGCTTCGACGGCCGCATCGCGCGCCTGACCAATTCCACGTCCGATTTTGGCCGCGAGTTCGACTCGCTGGCCGACGTGATTGCCTTCGGACTCGCGCCCGCCGTGCTCGCATTCTCCTGGGGCATTCGTCCCGTGGAGCAAACCATCGGACCGATCTGGCGCGAGCACCTGACCAGCATCGGCCTGATCATAACCTTTGCCTTCGTAATCTGCGGCGCGGCGCGGCTGGCGCGCTTCAACATCCAGAGCGCGCGTCCGAGCACCGATCGCAAGCATTTCGTCGGCCTGCCCATTCCGGCCGCCGCGGGTGTGATTGCGGCCATCGTTCACTGCCGTAAAGACGCGATCGAGGATTGGAATTACGGCGCGGGCTGGCTGCTGCTGGTGGCGCTGCTCGCTTTCCTGATGGTCAGCCGTGTGCGCTACCCGAGCTTCAAGCATTTCGACCTGCGCCGGGCGAGGCCATATGCTGCCATCATTCTGATCGGTCTCGCCATCTATCTTGTTTATGCCTATTCCGAGTATGTCCTGCTCCTGGGCTCGGTCGGGTACATGGTGAGCGGTCCGCTGACGCGTCTGCTGGCGCATCGCCATCCGCCACCACCGCCGCCGAAAGAGGTCCACGCGCAATGACTCCCGGCGAAACCGGATACAGCGTCGCCATCGTGGGAGCGTCGTCGCTGCTCGGTCGCGAACTGCGCGCCGTGATCCGCGCGCGGCGTCTTCCCATCTCCCGCCTGATCGAACTCGAGTCGGGTGGCGGCGCCGATGCCGAGCCTGAGCTTCCGGTACTCGACATCGAGAAGGACGAGGCCGCGGAGTTTCTCGCGTCGCAGGCCTCGGTCTCCGGCATCGATGTCGCGTTCCTTGCTTCGGCGACCGACCCGGCGCAGGCGCTGCTCGCATCGGGCATGCCGCCGTTGGTGATCGATCTCGATGGCGGTCTGGCGGAGCCCGAACGCGAGCCTCCGCAGATCGCTTTTCTCGATACGCGCGCCGGATCCGCTCCGGAGACGCATCCGTCCGGCACGCACGTGGTGGCCGCCGCGCATCCGGTCACGATGATCGTGAGCGCCCTGCTGTTGCGCCTCAGCACCAGGACGGAAATCACGTCGGCGGTCGCGCAGGTGATGAGCCCGGCCTCTCATCTCGGACCGCGCGGCATTGAAGAGTTACAGAAACAGACGGTGAATCTGCTCAGCTTTCAGAAGATTCCGCGCGCGATCTTCGGCTCGCAGCTCGCATTTAATTTGCTGCCACGGCTCTCGGGCTCAGGATCGGACGCGCTTAGCGCTCTCGAGAAGCGCATTCGTGCCGAGCTAGGTTCTACGCTCGCCGGAAGGGCGCCGCTCGCCGCTGTGAAGCTGTTACAGTCCGCCGTGTTTTACTCCATGAGCGTGCTGCTCTACGTGGAAACCGCGCAGCCCATGGCGCCGGCGCAGGCGGCGCACGCGATATCCGGCGAGCCGATCCACATGAGCCGGGCTTCGGACCGGCCGCCATCGCAGGTTGATGCCACCGGCACCGCGGAGATCCTGGTGGACTCGATCGTCGCCGACACCAGCCGGCCGAACGGACTCTGGATCTGGGCGGCAGCGGACAATCTGCGGCTGGCGGCGGACAATGCGGTCCGGATCGCGGAGAAGTTGCTCCCCAGCGGCCCAGCCGCAAACATCGTCCGGGAGCGCGTCCATTGATGCGGCACCGTGGGGAGCGCTTCCGAGCCGCTCCGTTGCTCCTGATCGTCTGCCTGCTCCCGGCCTGCGGATATCACGTGGCAGGCCGCGTCTCCAGCCTTCCGCCCGACGTGAAGATCGTTGCCGTCCCGACGTTCACCAACCGGAGCCGCCAGTATCGCATCGAGCAGCAGATGTCCGCCGCGGTCGTGCGCGAGTTGATCGAACGCACGCATTACAAGGTCACTTCCGACCCCGACCAGGCCGACGCCGTTATCGAAGGAACCGTGACCGGCGTTTCCACAGGAGTCATCGCGTTCAACATCAGCACGGGCGCCGCCACCGCCCTTCAGGTACTGGTCACTGCCAACGTCCGCGTGATCGACCGTCATACTCAGAAAGTGCTGTTCTCGAATCCCAAGTACCTGTTCCGCGAGGAATACCAGATAAGCCAATCGAATTCGCAGCTTTTCGAGGAAGAAGGTCCGGCCCTTGAACGCCTGTCTCACGATTTCGCGAGAACTTTGGTCACCGACATCCTGGAGAACTTCTGAGTGCGCGGCTAAATCGTCGCCTTCCTTGGCGATAACGATACCATCTACCTCTTGACAAGCTGGCGCTGGATGCCGCAACTTAGCAGTTCTTGCCCGTTCAAGCCGTTCGAGTTGGTCGAACGGCAGACTGGCCGGTAAGCGTCTCCCCTTTTTATGCGCCTGTGCATTTGTTTTCACGACCAGTGTTTTGACGGGGCATGCTCCGCCGCCCTGTTCACGCGGGTCTATCGGGAGCGCCTGAACCCCGGCGCCGAGTTCAACTACCGCGGTCTGGTCCATCGCGCCGGACAGCTTTTTGACGACAGCATGTTCGACGGCGATGAGAACGCCATCGTCGATTTCAAGTACTCCAGCTCCGATCGTCTGAACTGGTGGTTCGATCATCATCAAAGCGCCTTCCTGACGCCTGCTGACGCGGAGCACTTCCGGCGCGACACCAGCGGCCGCAAGTTCTACAATCCTGACTTCCGATCCTGCACGAAGTTCATCGCGCACGTTGCGGCCGAGAAGTGGGACTTCCACGCTCCCGATCTCGACGACATGGTGAAGTGGGCCGACATCATCGACGGCGCGCAGTATCCGGACACGCGGACAGCCGTCGAGTTGCGCGATCCGGCCACGCAGCTCACGCTGGTGATTGAAGGCGTGCGCACGCCGGGCTTCGTCGCCAGCTTGATCCCCGAGCTTGCCTCCAAGTCTCTGGCCGAGATCGCGGCCCTGCCGCACATCCGCCAGGCATTCGATGAGCTTTATTCGCACCACCTCGAGTGGATGTCGCTGATCGGCGCGCGGGGCGAGCTTCAGGATGGCGTACTTTTCTTTGACGTCGCCGACCGCGACTTCGAAGGATTCAACAAGTTCATCCCGTACCACCTGTTCCCGAGCGCGGTCTACAGCGTTGCGGTGAGCGCCTCGCCGGGACGCACCAAGATCGCTGTCGGCAGCAATCCCTGGAATCCCACGCCCAAGAGCGTGAATCTGGCGTCGATCTGCGAGCGCTACAACGGCGGCGGCCACGCCAAGGTGGCGGCGATTTCCCTTCCGCCGGGCCAATTGGATCAAGCCCGCGCCATCGCGCGCGACATCGTGGCGCAATTGCGTCAGAGCCTTCGCGCCGGGGGCTGATGGCAACCGAGGCGGGCGCGTCGTCCTTTACTTCCGGTGCGCACGGCCAAGAGCGGCTGTGCCACTGCCGCTATGCATCCGGTTCGCGCGGGCGTTGCTACTTGGCCGCGGGTAATGTACTTTGGAAACGGGGAGATTAACCACAGTCGAAGGTACTTGCCGGTAATCACGTGGCTCACACCCCCACTTCGCCGCACGCCGCGCAGCAAGGCCAATCCAGGGTTAGTGTCGACACCGGAATCGCCGCGCGGGGCGTGACCGACCAGGGACGCGTTCGCAAAAACAACGAAGACAACCTGGCTGCGTGTGACCTCTCTTCCGGGGAGATCCTTGCCGGGCCTTTCGACGTCGACCGCGCCATCGGACCCTCCGGCGTGCTCCTGCTCGTTGCCGACGGCATGGGCGGACAAGCCTGCGGTGAGATCGCCAGCCGAATGTGCTCCGATCTCGCTCCGGCGCGCCTGCTCGAGAGCGTTCGCGGCCAACAGGCGGTCAGCGGCAACGATTCGGGACGATTGCTCGCCGGCGCGCTCGAATCGGCAAACCAGTCGATCCTGGAAACAAGCCGAAGCCAGCCCGCGTGTCGTGGCATGGGTACCACCGCTACCGCCGTCTGGGTACAGGCATCGTCCGTGCTGGTGGCCCAAGTGGGCGACTCCCGCGCTTACCTCATACGCAACGGCCAGATGACGCAACTCACTCGCGACCAGACATTCCTGAATTACCTCGTCGACCTGGGCGCGGTCGATGCCGCCACCGACATGCGCGACGACCCGCGGCGCAGCATCCTGGTACAGGCCCTGGGCACCTCCGAGCAGCTCAATGTAGCCCTTACGCGCGCCGAACTGCAGAATGGCGACCACCTGCTGATCGCGAGCGACGGCCTCTATAGCACCGTCGGAGGGGACCGGATCAGGGAAATCGCCGCCGGCAGTTCCGATCTTGGAGCTCGATGCCAGTCGCTGGTCGACGCCGCCAACGGCGCGGGCGGTCCGGACAATATCACCCTGATTCTCGCCGACATTTCCGGCCTGGCTCCGGCCGAGAGCGCCCCGCCTCTGCGTGTCGAGCCTACGAATTCGAAACCTGCCTGACATTCCTCACCCGGCGTAGCCGGAGCCAACAGGTTACAAGTCCACAGTCAACAGTCGACAGCCAGAGGTTGGGGACCTTCGAAAAGTCGCTCTGACCGGCATGAATCAAGGGCCGGGCCGAAGCGGTCCAGAATATCCCGCCGGAAAGGGCAATATCCCCCGACACAGGTACTCGACACATGCATTCCAACTTCACTTTGGGCCGCCCGGCGCATGGTCCGGTGCCTGCGCATCGCCGCTTGCGTGCTCCAGCGCTTCGATCTGACTCTGCCCGAGCTGGTCGGAGGCTTTGCGCAGGGCTTCCGAACGGGCAAGAGCTTCTTCGGCCTTTGCGGACTCGCCCACCTTGCGGTACAGCATCGCGAGCCGGTAATGAACCTCGCCATCGCTGTCTCCCGGCGCGAGAACCAGCAAATTCCTGATGGCCGAGTTCAAGTCACCCAGCTCGGTCTCAACTTTTGCGAGATCAAGCCTCGCGCGCCGCCCCACCCCAGGATCGGAAAGGGCGTGCTCGAGAGGGCTCGCCGCAGATTGCCACTGGTGCTGCTGAACGAAGCAGTCGCCGAGCTCGTAAGCGCCAACCGCCGAGCCGGGCGACATCTCGAGCGCCTTCGAAAGCTCGGCCTCCGCGCGTGTCCAGTCTCCCGCCTGCCAGTCGACGGTCCCGAGTCCCAGTTCGAGATCGGCCAGTCCGGGCTCCAGGCGCAAGGCGGCTTCATATTCATTGCGGGCCGCGGCCAGTTGCTGGCGCTCGGAATGATAGCGGGCCAGAATCTCGTGGACTCTCGCCGAATCCGGGCTGACCTCGGCGAGCTTGTCGAACGAGTCGCCGGCGAGGGCGGAGTACGATTTCACCAGCCAGTAGTAAGCCCAGGGATCGCGCGCCGACTGCCGGAGCAGCGCGCGCCCGTCCTCCGCGGCGGCGCTATAGTCCCCAAGCCGGTAATCTGCCTCGGCTAGTTCTGTAAGCTTACTTACGGGCAGGCCCTTTTGCGAACCGAGACCCTGCCGCAGCCCGGCGAGGCACCCCTCGCTCATCCAGAATCCCGGTGTCCGCTCCCCGGACGAAGGCGGCGAAGAGCACGGCCCTGCGGCTGACTCCAATCCGGCCGGAGATTCCAGCCCTTTGCTCGCAATCCATTCGCTCCAGAGTTTTCCGGCCGGCGATCCGGCGACCTGCGGGGGCGCGCTGAGCCGCCGGTCCTGTGCCGCCTGCATCACCGGAGTTGCCGGCGCGGATTCGAGCGCGCGCGCCAGCTCTTTGGGATCCGCAGCCATCAGCCGCCCGAAGATGCCGATGGCAGCGTCCCAGTTCGACTGCAGCGTGTCGATCTCGGCCATGCCCAATCCGGCGGGGAGGCTCGCTGGATCCTGCGACAGCTCTGCTTTGAACTCGCGTTCGGCTGCGCGCGGATAACCGAGCTGCAGGAGCGCTGTGCCGAACGTCGCGTGCAGGCCGGGCTGGAAGCCGGGGCTTGGTGGACCCGTCTGCGATACCGGAAAGAGCGCCTTGGCAGCGCCCCAATAGTCTCCTCGATCCAAGAGCTGCTCCGCCGAGAGCTGAATCTCGAGAAGCTGGTTGGGCTGCTCCCGCGCGAATTCAGCGCTGAGTTTTCCGGACAGCTCCTCGTAAACGCTCCCCAGCTTGAACCAGGCGTCCGGCGTTTTCGGATCCCGGTCCAGCTGCTGGCGGTACGTTTCCGCCGCCTCTTCCAGCCGGCCGCTGCGCGCCAGCGCGTCCCCTAGAGCCAGGCGTGCGGTCCCGCTGGCAGGATTCAGCGCCAGAGCCTCGTGTAGCGACTGGATCGCCTCCGGAAGCTTGTTAAGCTCGACCTCATCGAGTCCACGCACCAGCCACGCCTGAGCCGGTATCGCGACAGCTTGCGGTTCACCTGATTTCTCTACTTTGGGCCCACTGTTCGGAGGAAAGCGCAGGGGCGCAAGAACGTCCAGCGATTCGCGGTAGCGGTGCAGCATGAAAAGCGCCGTCGCCAGATGAGTCCGCACCTGAATGACCCCCGCGGGCGACGCAGGGCCGGCACTCGAAAGGAAGTTCTGATAATCGCGAGCGGCGTCTTCGTACTTGCCGGATCGCTCTGCCGCCGCCGCGGCGCTTAAATCACCTGATTGTTGACTGACCGGTTGCTGGCCCGCGGCGGGCACGGCAATCAGCAGCAGGAAAAACAGGGCGCATCCCGGCAACTCCCGGCCGAAGGCCTTGGACCCGGCCCGCCGACGATCCCGCGAACGGACAAACTGCGTCATGGGCTCATTCTATCCCGCTCGGGGGCGCTCCGGCGCCTCTGCTCCCCGTAATCCCCTTCCCGGCCGCCTGGACGACAACAGGTGAAAGAACTTTTAGCTTGCAGACCCGGCTTTTGGGGTCTGCGGCTTCGCCGCGGGCATCGGGCAAATCCGCAAGTTCCGGCACGGGCTCTTTGGCGCGCGCATGCCGGCCTAAAGGCCAGCGCTACCGCCTGGAGATCATCATGCTGGCCGGGCGAGCGACGAGCATCCGCTCCCGGTGCATAAGGACACGCGAGCGAATCAGTTCCGCGAATCTTCGGAATAGGCCGAGCGCGTCGGTGGTCCATGATCGCTGTTCTTTGAGCTCGTGCCCTCCCGGCCCCCGGGATTCGAGCGCTCTTCGGTCTCCCGCTCCTCTTCTTCTGACCCCGCACGGGCGGGACGTCCGTGCCACGCCTCTCGCTCCTCTTGCTGCCACTGCTCGGTCAGGATCGGATACGGTTCCAGCCACCCTGCCATCGACGAATTGCGTATCTCCCGGCGGACTTTCCTGTATCGGCCCTGCCACTCCGGGTGATAATTCCCCTCCTGGTCCAGGCAGTAACGAATCCGTTCCCAAAATCGCGGCCGGCCCAGCGGGTAGACCCTGCAACGAAGTCCGGTTTCCCATTCCGGGCCACGCCCGGCCGGCAGTCTGCTGCGATAAAGCTCGTTCCCCATCGGAAATTCGTATCCGCGCCGGCGTTGGAGATAGAAAACCAGCCCGAGGCGCGCCCAGGGGTTGTAAATGCGAATCTGCGGCGGAAGCTGAATCCGCAATTGGTCGGTTACTGTGGCTTGCTGATTCTCTGATTCCAAAAGAGATTTCAGCTTTGATCCAAGGTGCTCCTGCCAGCTGCGATGCGCGCACCAGATCGAGTTGGCCAGCCAGTCCATCTTCTTTTCGAAGCTGGGTCCCGAGATTGTACTCCCCAGGCGGCGGTCGACTGATCGCGCGGCGGTGAGGACACCGCCGCTACAGGCGCTACAGGGTTCGGGTGGTCGTGCGGCGGTGGGGACACCGCCGCTACAGGGTTCGGGAACGGCGAGCGTGGGCTGAAAAGTCTGAGCGATCCGGCGTCGAATCCGGCGCCACTCCGCCTCACCTTGACGATATCCGGCGCGAACGAGCTTTTCGGGCAGATTGACTGCGTAACGTCCGTGTTTCAAGCGATTTAGCGCCACGCGGGCCTTGCCCCGATCGGTTCGGGGTCCGGTTGATTTGAGAGCATTGGAGCGGCGAGCCGCCAGGGCGGCTGGAGTGAGGGTTCGGGAGCGGCAGAGCACGAGAACCTCCTGGTTAGAGCGTCTCTCCTCACCCTTTGTGCGCCATTATAGCACAGACCAGCCGAATGTCAAGATCATTTAGTTATACTATCTAGCCTAGTTATACTCTAAAACTACAACCGCGCCTTGCGGCTCGGCCCCAGACTCCGACATTTGGCGCAACTCGCGCCCGCGGCCACGGTGCTGCCCGCATTCAGCCGTACTCGGCGGAACTGCTGGTCACGCTGGTGACTGTCAGCGCCTTGCCGCTGGCCCGTCCCGCCCGTGATTGGTGTGCGGGTTGTGACGTCCCGCCCGCGTTGACGCGCCTGGGACAGGCGCACCACAGCAGGCGCGCTAGAGCAGGGATGTACAGAACAGGAGCTTGAACCGGCGGAATTCTTTTGGCACCATTAAGGCATCCCGTATGTTGCTTCGTGACAAGTACGAATTGGGGGCCGTGATCAACGAGGGTGACGTGCGTACCGTCTCCGCGCGCGAGTTGCCGCAAGGCAACACCGTGATGGTTCATGAGCTGGTTACGAGCGCCGCCCAGTTGGACGTGATGCCGCGCGTGGTGAAGCACCTTCAGCGCGCGCCGGCTGGCGCTCAAACGGGCATTCTGGACATGTTTGAGGTTGAAGGGCGCGTGTATCTTGTGACCAGCGAATTGACCGGTTTCACCGGCCTGCACGATTGGCTGGTTTCCTCCTCAACGGCGGAAGCAGCGCCGCCTGCAGCGGCCAATCGTCCGGTCTTGGTGCCGTCCGCGCCTGCGCCTTCGCCGCCGCCCGCCCGTCCGGC
Source organism: Terriglobia bacterium (assembly GCA_030037755.1). Lineage (GTDB taxonomy): Bacteria > Acidobacteriota > Terriglobia > UBA7540 > UBA7540 > Gp13-AA77. The sequence goes on along the minus strand of JASHQD010000283.1, from coordinate 6,474 downwards.
CGCAACTCCCTTGCCGTCGGGGGGGCCGCCCTCTTCGCCCGGCGAGTTCACCCGGCTCTTCCAGGGTCTGGATCGTCCGCCCGGAGCGCCTGCTGCTGGAGATTCATTATTCGGAGAGCCCGCGCCGGCGGCGAAATCCCCCGCGCCGGCGCGCGAAACCGCAGAGCCTGCGGCCGGACTCACTCAAGTCTTCGAATCGCGCGCGGGCCGTCCGCCAAACCGGGTGGAATTGAGCGCTCCTCATTTCCCGCTGCCGGGCCATTCTCCGGGGAAAAGCGAGCCCGGAGAATTCACGCGGCTATTCCAAGAGGGCGGCAACGTCGTGCTCGGCGGTGGAACGGAAGCCTCGTTTCAGATGGAGAAGCTGTCGACCCCGGCAGATTCCGGAGCCCAGCCGCCCAGCTTGGGAGGCGGCGCCGGGGCTACGATGGGACCCGAAATCCGGATGCCCGGGCCGGACCGCACGGCGCCCGGCGAGGACGCGAGCTTCACCGACGTATTTGGGGCGCGGCCTTCCACACCAGGACACGTGACCGCCAAGGACTCGGAGCCGCAGGGGCCAATGAACGTCACGGTAGTGATTCCGTCTCCTGGCGGCCCCGCACCTCGAAGCGTCCCAGATCAGGCCCCGGCTGCGCCGCGCCCGCCTGCACCTGTTCCGGCTCCGCCGCCTGCCCCCGAGTTAAGAGCTCGGCCCGAACCATCGCCCGGCGCGAAGCAGCAATCCTTCCAGCCCCCGGCCGTCCCACCCTCGGCCGCTCCGGCGGAAATCAAGGTTCCATCACCACCTGCACGCCCGCCGGTTCGGCCGCCTGCGCCTCCCGAGCCGCCCCGCCGCCCGCCCGTCAGCCCGCCTCAACTCAAGACGCCCGCCGTTCCCGCAGCCGATGTGTCGAAGTCGATTGGAAAGATGCCCCGGGCGGAATCTGGAATTCCGATGCTTCCGCTGGTGCTGATCGTGGGTGGAATTGTTCTTTTGATCGGCGCGGTGGTTGTGGGTCTCCTGATAAAGTAGGGCAGCCACACCAAAGTTTCATGCTTTGACGCCGGGCGGAAAACTTGAGCCGGCGGGATCAGGAGCCTTGCGGAAGTAAAACGATCAACTCGAGCTGCGGTGAACGAATGTCTCCGGGGACATGCACCGCCAGATTGCGCGCGCGTCCCACCGCCTCCCACGCAGCGCCGGACTGGTTCAGGCTGAAGTACTCGTAATTGAGTTTGACCGGGATGGCGTTGGGCGGTGAAACGACGTGCGTCAGCTTGATCCCCTGCACGGCGCGCTGCACCAGCTCATCGATATAGTTTGCGGAGCAGACCTTGATCTCGCGCGGGGTTTTCTCGATGAGTTCGCTCGGTTTCAAATCCGATGTGATCGCAAGATACATCTTTGTGTTGGCCAGGTACTTGTCGTCGTCGAGGGCGACGGCGTAGATGTATGGGCGGACGAGCTTCAAGGGCAGAGAAATGCAATTGCTCTTGACTACTGTCTCCAGCAGCTCCCGCACTTTCTCGTCGATTTCCGTCATGCAGGCGCTCAGATCGTCGTGGCTATACGCGGGCAGGTCGCGAGGCTGGATTTTGGACGAGAAAGTCGTCAGGCTTCCCGCCAGTGAGGTCATCAGATCGAACAACCCCTCGGGATGCCCTTTGCGACTGGTGAAAAGGTGATTGAGAAGCGGGAAATATGTGTTGACCGTGTAGAGCAGCCAGAAGTTGGCGATATCGGCCGCGGTGAAGTCCGCCAAGGCCCCGTCTTTGTGGCGGCGGGTCGCCGCCAGCGTCGTACTCTTCGCAGATAGAATCTCCAGCAGGCGCCGCAGGTTCGACATGAGATGCTCGCTCGCCGCGATGTCGAGCAGGGGCGGAACGAAGGCGGGATCGAGCTGGAGTTTTCCCGCCGGCGTGCGTTCTACGCGCGCCACCCGCATCACACTCATGCCCTGCATGGGTTCGCCGTCGAGCAGCAGGCGGAAATTCTTTTGGGCGATACGGACGGGTTTTTCCGAGCCTCCCGTATTATCGTCCGGCGCCATCATGACTTCGGCGAGGTAGCGGCTGTCAATTCTGCTGTTGGCGACCGAGACGTTCACGCCCCGCTCTCTCGGGTGGGGAACGGCGAGAAAGACGTCCAGGCTTGTGGCGCCGGGATCGAAGTAGGATTCGATGGGCTTGGGTGCCGGACCCGCATCACAAGAGGGTAGATCAAAGGGCAGCCCATCCGGCATGAGTCCGGAGGCGGAGATGAGGGCGAAATTGCCCGCCGCCAGGGCCGCCTGATCGATCTGCAGTTGCTGGAATCCCCAAGGCTTGAAGTTGAGAGCATCAAGACGAAATTCGAGAACGCTCTCCACAAAGCGGTCCTGGGCCTGCAGGTGCTGCGGAGTCAGCATCGTGCCTTTTGACCAGACCACCGGCTGTAAATGCCTCATTTGCGGACAGAGTAGCAGAATCTCGCTTCCATCGCCAAGACGAATGTTCTCCGTGGCGGGACTTCCAGTTCACGTTTTGTGCTTCGGAGCGGTGAGTGTACGGGGCCATTCTCGCGGCGCCTTGCAGCCAGGTATTCATCCGTTTTTTCGCCATTTTGCTTGAAGCGATCCGGGCCCGATGATAGAATGCCGGGGCAGCAGCCGTCGCGGTTGCCCCTCATCAATTCAACCGAAAACAGGCGTCCTTGCGATGGTAACGAAGCTCGGCAAATACGAAATCCAGCGGGAACTCGGCAAGGGAGCGATGGGAATCGTCTACCTCGCTCACGACGTGTCCCTGGGCCGTCCCGCGGCCCTGAAGGTCATGGCGGCCATTCTGGCGAACGACTCCGATCTGGTGAAGAGATTCTATCAGGAGGCGATCTCTGCCGGAAAGCTCAGCCATCCGAACATCGTAACCATCTACGACATCGACATCGCCGACGGCGTGCCTTACATCGCCATGGAGTATCTGCAAGGCCAGACGTTGCAGCAGGCAATTCGCGAGCAGCAGAATTTCTCAATCATCCGCAAGCTCGACATCATTACCCAGGCCGCGAAGGGTCTGCACTTCGCCCATCAAAACGGGGTTATCCATCGCGACGTGAAGCCCAGCAATATCGTGATACTGAACAGCGGGCCGGTGAAGATCCTTGATTTTGGCATCGCGCACCTGGAGGGTTCCGGGCTGACCCTGGCCGGCAGCATCATGGGGACGCCCTATTACATGTCGCCCGAGCAGGTGCGCGGAGAAACGGTAGACGGGCGATCGGACATCTTTTCTCTGGGGGTCGTCCTTTACGAGACCTTCTCCATGAGGATGCCTTTCACGGGAAGCACGATTCCTTCGGTGCTGAATCGAATCTGCAACACCACGCCGCCCGCGCTGGCGGAACTGATTCCCGACTGTCCGCCCGAATTGAACCACATTGCCCAAAAGGCGATCGCCAAGAACCGCGAAGATCGCTATCAGAGCGCAGAGGATTTTGTGTTTGACCTGTCCCGGCTGATGACCGCGCTGCGGCGGGGGATGGTTGAGGAAGAGTTTGAGCGAGGCGAGCGCCTGCTGCAGCAGAGTGAGTTGTCCTCAGCCGAAGAGTGCCTGCGCAAAGTCCTGGCTTTGGACAGCAGTCACAATCTGGCACGTTTGACACTCCGAAAGCTTCAGGACCAGGCACGAAAACAGCAGGCGGAAAGAGTCGATCGGCTGCTGGCCCGCGCCGAGGAGGCCGGGAAAGCGCGCCACGATGAGGAGTGCCTTGCTTTGGCCGACGAGGCTCTGGGGATCGAGCCAGGCAATGCCCAGGCCCAGCGGCTGCGCAAAGAGGTCGCGCAACGGCGCGAATTCCGGCAGGAGCTGGATGCCGGGATCGCGGAGGTGCGGTTGCTGCTGCAGAATCGGGATCTCGATGCCGCCCGCGAAGAACTGCGCGGCGTTTTGGCGGTAGCACCCCACGATCCCAGGGTCATGGAACTCCTGAACGATGTGACCCGGCAAGTGGCAGAGCAGCGCCCCGTATCGCCACCACAGTTGCCGAGCGGGCCCACTGCGAGACTTGAGCCAGGTCCGGCACTCGAAACCAGCGACCTTCGAGCGGCGGCAGATTTGGAAAACATTCGCCGGCGTGCGATCGAGGAGGCTCAGGCGCTCATCCAGCGTCGAAACTTCGAGAGCGCCATCAAGAGCATTGAGCAAACCATTGTTTCTGCCGGGGAGACGTCCGAACTTGCCTCCTTGCTTGAACTCGCGCGTGACGAGCAGCGTAAGGATACGCAGATCGGGAACCAGCCGGCGCCGCAGCCGCAAACTGAGGTCCTTGCTTCATCAGCGCTAGGCGCAGAACTGCCTCCTCAAGAGGAATCTGCCCCGGCAGACGCGGATGCAATCCTGGAGACCGCCGGCGGGAATTGGGCGCAAATCGAGAGCCAGAGAATCGAGACAACGCCGCTGGCGCAGGCCTTGGTGGAGAAGGGCGAAACCGCGCACGCACCGGATCTCCGCGCTCTCGACCTCGACCTTGCGCGGCCCGGTCAGTTGGGCTCAGAACTCGAGATCGCTCCGCGACAACCTGCGTCTCACGAGGTTGCCGCGGTCGTTTCCCCGATTTCCTTGCCGCAGCCAAGGACTGAATCGCGACGGCAGACGCAATTGCCCCGGCGCAGCCTGGTACGGGCCTCGCTTCTTGCCGCGGCCGCTGTGGTGATCGTCGTAGGTCTGCTCTGGGTGCTCGCGGCGAGGCGGCCGCCTAGTGCGCCTTTGCAACCCGCTGCATCCTCGCAACCAACAGCGGCGACGGAATCCGCGCCAGCGCCGCCGAGCGCCCCAACTCCGGCTGAGGCACAACCTGACACGGTCGAGACCGGCCCGCCGCCTCCTCAGCCCCAACCGCAGCCGTCCCGCAAAAAAGTCATTGCCGCCCGAATTGCGACGGCTCACGGTGACCTCGCTGGCGGCCCCGCAGAGTTCGGAAGTCTCACAGTGACGTCCGCCGAGGCCGGCGTGCCAATTGTCTTGGACGGCTCGGGCGACCCTGACTGGGTTACCCCACATACGTTCCCCAGTTTGCGTTCGGGGCTTCACCACATTGGAGTTCTTTTTAGAGGCCATGAGAGTTATCGTGATGTTGACGTCGAAGCGGGCATCACGAAGAGCGTCAGCCTGGCGCCGGAGGAGGCTTCGGGATATCTGTCGGTGACAACTGATCCCGCGGGCGTCGAAGTTATACTCGACGGAACAGTCATCGGTGTGAGTCCTGTGCAGAAACCCATCTCCCCCGGATCGCATGTGGTTGCTGCCAGAATGCCGTCGGGGATTCAAAGCAAGTCCATCATGGTCACCGAGAATAGCCTGGCTGACCTGAGATTCTTCTGACGCCCAGTCGCATAGCGCAGGAGTGGCAGATGCCAAAGAATCGGGATTCCCGTGCCGACGTGATCCTCGACGTGAGCGCGGCTCAGGGGGAAGCGGACGCGGTTCCCGATCCCGATATTCCGTTTCGCATCGCCATTCTCGGCGATTTCAGCGGACGGGCTAACCGCGGACTGAGCCGGACGCTCATGCGATCGGGCTACCGTTCCTGGGAAATCGACAGCGAGACTTTCGATTCGGTATTAGCCAAAGCCAGCCCCTGCCTTCGGATTCCTCTCTCCAGCGGTGAATCAGCAAGTTTCGATCTGTCGTTTCGCGATCTCGACGATTTTCATCCCGACCGGCTGTTTGGCAGACTCGAGCTATTCGGGAGACTCAGGAACTTGCGCCAACGGATCGCTGATCCTGACTCATTTCCACTCGTCGCAGCCGAGTTGGGCTTACACGCTCTGCCGGCGACTGTGGTACAGCCCGAGATTCCTGCGGCAGGCCGGCAAACAGTTCAACCTGCTTCCGGCAGTCTCCTGGATGAGATTGTGGCGGGCGCGGAAGGCCCTCGTGCAGCTCCGAGATCGCCGAGCATACCGGGCGACCTGGGTCGAATCGTGCAGAGAATCGTCTCGCCTCACGTGATTTCCGGTCCCGATCCCCGCCAGCCGGAGCTGCTTCGGCGAGTGGACCGGATGATCGCGGATTTGCTTTGGGCGATTCTGCATCACCCGGATTTTCAGGCTCTGGAATCGATCTGGCGCGGCCTCTATTTTCTACTCCGGCGGATTGAAACCGGCCCCTCTCTCAAAGTGGAGATATTCGACGTCTCCAAAGATGAGCTTGCTTCAGATTTGGCGTCCGCGGCAGACATCCGCTCCACGACCGTCTATGACGTCTTGGTCAGGCAGACAATAGAGACTCCAGGCGGAGAACCTTGGGCCGTGGTGCTTGGTGTCTACACCTTTGACGACAGCAGGGGCGATATCGAGCTTCTGGCCCGAGCGGGTCAACTGGCGCGCATGGCCGGCGCGCCCTTCCTGGCAGCGGCTGACCCGTCTTTGATCGGGCTATCGTCGCCCGAAACTGCCGATTCCGACCGATATGCGTCGCCAGAGTGGCATACCCTTCGTCGCTCTGCGGACGCCC
>JASHQD010000282.1 GCA_030037755.1 Terriglobia bacterium | reverse complement strand
CCTCGTAGACGAGGTACCGGTCTGCCAGCCATGTCGCGCTGACTTTCTTGCTCTCCTCGTCTGTCAGAAGCTGGCCGAAGAGCGCGTAATAACCGAGCGCGCCCATCACGTTGTCCTCGACCTGCTGGATCCCGGTCGCATGTGTGAGCGCTGGCGGAGGCGGCAACGTCAGTGTACTCGCCCGCGGATCGGGCGGTCCGGCCGCACCGGCCGCGCTGGAAGTACTCGCGGCGTCCGTGGTCGGCGAGAAGTAAAGGTCCGGCTCGAAGATCTCCCGCGTATTCCGGGGCGGATCGGTAAAGGTCTGGTTCAGCCGCTTCCATCCGCCAAGCTCGAGCGCACGTTGGCAGAACTGCATTCCCTGCAGGTAAGGGAAGAGCAATTGAAAGCGCATGAAGTAGGGCGCGTTCGAGAACACCGGGAACAGCGACATGGACTGGCCGATGCCCTGTGCCATCATGGTGCCGAGCGAGGGAAGCTTATCGACCGGCAGCGATCCCAGCATGAACTGCGTCATCGACAGCGTGGCGTATCCTTCCACCAGCGCATCCCGGGCGCTGACTTCGTCGTCGTTATCCCGGACGCTGTGCGTGAGTTGCCACAGATCGAAGCTCTGATCCTGAAGGGCGTGGGTGAGTTCGTGAGCCAGAACCACCTGCTGCTGATCGGGCTCCACCCAGTCCGCCATGAACATCGTCTGGCGGCGAGGATCGTAGAAACCCGCCGCTTGCTCGGTATAGAACGTCACCAGGAACTTGCCGAGGTCGAAGTCCGGACCGACGATGCCGAAGGCTTTCAACGACGCTTCCTCGCCGTGCAGTTCGGCAGGCGTATACTCCGCAGTCAGGTTGTCCTTGAGATAGCGCTCGACCTCAGGTTTGCTGACAATCTGCTTCTTGAGCGGGGATTTGATGGGCAGGCCGGTGACCTGGCTCATCTGCTGGAGAACTTGGTCGGCAGTGGCGAGCGCTGCCTGCGCCGAATCGGCCTGCGGTGATGCAGCTTGAGTCGCAGGCGCCGCCTGTTGAGCCTGCGTCCGTTCGAGTGGCACTGAGAACGTGAAGGCGAGCAAAAGAGCGATGAGAACAGCCCACGCGGCGGTGCGGGGCGCTTTAGATGCGCTAAGGACTCGGAGGAATTTCATGGCTCACTTACTACGATGCGCCTGAGGCCTATCGGGATCAAGCGGTTGCAGAATGGGTTTTTCGTAGGGATCTCACAACGCGGACGCCGCTGAATTCGCGAGTCTCCGTGTCCTCTGTGACAGGAAATCCTCAACACACAGGCTACAGAGGCTCCGCGAACTCTGTGTTGGAGGCTCGCGAACACAGAGATCGACGAAAAGCCCGGATTCTCAGGCGAAGCCCGCCCGCGGCCGTCCTTACCTGATATCATAGGATTTGCGCGGGCAAGCCGGGTGATCGCTGCCCTTTCCGAGCGCCTGGCTGGTCCTTCGGGATCGGCCGGGCTGGCATGGATAGGGAAGAGGAAAGTCCGAACTCCGCAGGGCAGTGTGCTCGCTAACAGCGAGGGTCGAAGGGGGATGGACGCGTCAGCGTCCCGTACGCCTTCGGCACGGACAGTGCCACAGAAAACATACCGCCTGAAACCGCCGTTCGCAAGAACGCGGCCAGGTAAGGGTGAAAAGGTGCGGGCCGTTGGCTGTAGCGGCGCTCGATGGGGCGCCGGCGGCCTTAATGTAAGAGCGCACCGCCCGGACAGCGATGTCCGGGGCAGGGAAAACCCCACACGGAGCAAGACCAAATAGGAGGCGAGGAGCGGCCCGCTCCGTCATAAGCCTCGGGTAGGTCGCTGGACCTCGGCCGCAAGACCGAGGCTAGATGAATGATCGCCAGCCGCTTCGGCGGCCACAGAATTCGGCTTACAGGCTTTGCCCGCGCTCTTACAGCCCATTCGTGCGGCCACCCGGGTAGGTTCCAGCGGAAGGCACTCGCTTCAACGCGCCTTCCCGTCCCGAACGCGGATTCTCAGCCAGCAATCCAAAGGGATAGCAGCCACGCTGGCCATCCAGAAGAAACAGCCCGGCAGGAAAAAGCTGACGTGCTCGACATACTGTTGTGCCTCCAGTCCCGACATCTCTTTCCCCAGAGCCAAAAAAGTGGACAAGGCGATCACCAGTGACGCCGAGCCTATGACGAAAGCTGTCTTCACCCATTTGAAATATGCGAGCACAAGCGCTACCAGCCAGAGCGGATTCGCATACCAGCCAACGATGCCCCAGAAGATGCCCAGATAGCCGTTCGTCAGGATCTGGAAGCCCCACATGGGGACATGCGCGATTGGCGTATGACTGCCCATGGCCGTGGTCGTGATCTCGAGCGCGGGAGTGCAGCAGGCAAGAAGGTACATCAGCAGACTGATTCGCAGCCACGGATAGGATTTCCAGTTCGTTTTCACGGGCTTCCCCCAAGACCCTCCTTGAAACGACGAATGCCGAAGAGCATCGGCCGCACGGCCGCACCGTTAACCGACCTCAGCTTCGACGCCGGTGCCGGCGTGCATCAACGGTCCCATGCTGACCTGGTGTTTTCTGTGCGGAAGCATCGCCGCGAGGCCGCTGACCCAGGCGGCGAATTCCGCCAGCGGCAGATTGCTGGTGTCGATCACTCGCGGCAACAGCAGCGGATCGCTGGACCGCGCCGCAACGCCCGTCTCAGTGGTGGTCGCAGAGATCACCCCAATTTCACGAAGCCAGCCGGGAAATTCCGGCAGATGGCATCCGGCCGGATAGCAGAAATGATTGGCGGGACGCCCGGTGATCGACTCAACGCGCCGGCGGTTGTCTTCGATCTCCTCTCGAAACGCTGTCCTCGAATCGTACAGGCGATGACGGTGCGTGTGAAGCTGGATGTCGACGCCGTTGCGCGCCGCAGCGCGGGCTTCTTCCGGTGTCATCAGGTGCAGCAGGCGCATTCGCAGCAGGCTGTCATAGTCGATTTCCAGAGCCTGTGCCAGTCGCTCCAGGAGACGACCTTTCTGGCTGCCACTCAGCGCATTCTCGCTCGCGAATTGCCGGATCTGGGCTGCGAGATCCGCGCGCGGGTGTTCGCCGAGCGCCACGTCGTTCGGGAACACTTCGGGAAGGTGAAGCACTCGCAGTTGCGTCTTCCACAACAGGTACCGGAGCATCACGTTGAAGACGGGTTGGTTGTGCTCGCTGTAGTACGTAGTCAGGTAGACGGTGACAGGATAATTGAAGTCGCGGATCACCGGCAGCGCGACACGGTAAAAGTCGTAGGTGCCGTCGTCGTAGGTGACGGCGACGCTGCGCGGCGGCAGCGTGCCCTGGTACAGCCGTTCGAGCGCCTCCGCGAGGGGCAGCACAGCACATTTCTTTGCGCGAAGATGCGTCAGCCGCTCGCGCAGCCGCTCCGGGCTGATGTACAGGTCCGGGTCCCAGATGTGTTCGTCAGCGAGCGACGTGCCGTGATAGCAGAGGATAACGAGCCGCTGCTGCCGCCATCGGCTGTTCAGACACCATTCCACCAACCCGGTGTTTCGGGCCATCGAGAACAAAGCGGCCTTGACCTTCCTGACCACCACAATCGCTCCGGCTCAGCACTGCTCACATGCGCCTTGACGCGCACTAACATAAGATACTCCAGCGCGGCGGGCCGGTGTCCTGTCGTTGTTTCAATTCAAAAGCGGAAGATCCTGACGCAGAGGCCACGGAGTCTCTGTGCCACCAGCTCGCAAGGGCACCTGCGAAGAGACACTGGCCAACGTCTCGCAGGGGAGTACTTCATTCTGGAAGAGGACGGCATCCTGATCGCAAGAGGGTGGCGTCTACGCCGCGATGCTGCGGTGCGGATCGATGACGAACTTCTTCGCGGCGCCCTTGTCGAAGTCCTGATATCCCTTCGGACCGTCGTCAAGCGTGATCACCTGGACGTTCACCGCTTTCGCGACCTTGATCTTGTCGTGCAGAATCGCCATCATCAGGCCGCGGTTGTACTTCATCACCGGACACTGACCCGTCATGAAGTGCAGTGATTTGGCCCAGCCGAGCCCGATGCGGATGCTCAGGTTGCCGGTCTTGGCGCTCTCATCGATGCCGCCCGGATCATCGGTGACGTAGAGGCCCGGAATGCCGACGGCGCCCGCGGCGCGCGTGATCTGCATTAGGGAATTCAGCACCGTGGCCGGCGCCTCGTGCCCGGAGTCCGCGCCATGGCCGCGCGCTTCGAATCCCACACAATCCACGGCGGAGTCCACTTCCGGCACGCCGAGAATCTGCTCGATCTGCTCGCCGAGTTTGTCGCTCTTGGAA
>JASHQD010000281.1 GCA_030037755.1 Terriglobia bacterium | reverse complement strand
ATGTGGGAAAAGACCGGAGTCGTCGGGAAATTGGACTGCTGCGTCTGCGAACTCTCGTCCGCGTCTGGAGCAAGCGCGCAGATGTAAACCAGGCCCGCAACGCGATCGTCTGTTCCGGCGCCGGTGATGACGGTGCCGCCGTAAGAATGGCCGACTAGGATAACCGGGCTGCTGACGCGCGCGATCGTTGCTTTCGTTAAGGCGACATCCTCTGCCGTTGAATTGAGACCATACTGCGCCGCAATGCACTCGTGCCCCTCGGCCTGAAGGGGAACGATTAACTTGCTGAAGCAGGAACCGTCTGCCCAAAGTCCGTGGCAGAACACGATGCTTGGTTTGATATTCGTCGACATATTCTTCTCCTTTTGTTTAGCAGCTTCGCGAGGTCTTGAAATATTCCTCCTGGATGCAAGTCTAGTCTGTTGATCGGACGTCCAAAGCCCATATCGAGCCACCAGGGAATAGCCCTTTGGAGCCGGGCGGCCACATGACCCAGCATTGATTGTCCTGGTTGAAAGGAAAGGGTGGCTGGTCGCTGACGGCCGCGGATGGGTCTACAGATCGAAATATCCACGCTTCAAGGCTATTGTGACCGCATGCGTCCGGTCGTCCGCATTCAACTTGGAGAGAATGCTCTTGAGGTGATTTTTCACGGTATGCTCGGAAATAGCCAATTCATCGGCGATGATCTTGTTCGATCTCCCTTTCGCTACGCTGCGGAGCACCTCGATTTCCCGTTCACTGAGAGTATCGTCCGCAACGTGTTCGGCCATCTGTTCTGCGATCTCGTGAGGGACTCTTCGGCCACCGGAGTGAATCAACCGGATGGTGCTCACCAGCTCTGACCTGAGGGTGTCTTTCAGCAGGAAACCAACTGCGCCTGCTTGAAATGCACGCGTTGCCTGTACATCTCCCGCGGCGGTCGTCAGGACGATGACGCGGGCATGATGAGACTCAGCTCGTATTGCGGCGAGGCAATCGATGCCGCTCATCCGTGGCATCTTGAGATCCAGGAGCGTAACATCGGGCCGGTGCGCTCGGAAAAGCGAAATCGCCGTGTCGCCATCTTCCGCTTCGGCGATAACTTTCATGTCGCGCTGGGCATTAATCTCACCGGCGATGCCAGCGCGCATGAGCGGATGGTCGTCAACGATGAGCACCGTAATGGGCCGATCTTGGCTCATAGCGCGCGACTGTTGATGAGACGGCGAATCCAACCGAGGCCCGCACTCCGTTCATTTCGCTGGTAGGCGACTGCAGACGGGATGCGAATTTCAATTTCGGTTCCTGCTCCGGGGCGGCTCCAAAGGTCCATCTGCCCCCCGATCCGCGAGAGGCGCTCGCGCATACCCGCAAGGCCAAAGTGTCCAGGGATGCCACCGTCACGAAGAACGCCAGGATCGATTCCCACACCGTCGTCCCGAAATCGAAGGCGGAAGTCGAAGATGCCGAATTGGATCTCAACTTCGATTTTGCCAGCTTGCGCGTGGCGATAGGCGTTGAACAAAGCCTCGCGGCCGATCTTCAGGAGCTCCTCCTGTACAATGTTATTCAGGTCCCGGCCTCGTCCGCTCACAATCACGTTGAATTGTGCGGGGCTCAGTGAGCGGAACTCATTTCCAAGGGCGGCGTAGACCTCGCTGAGGCGTTGCGGTTTCGTCTTCCGGGCGCGAAGCCGGGAAAGCACGCTCCTTCCCTCCAGCATAACGCCGTCCGACAGCCGCAAAGCCTCTTCGAAGGAGCGGCGAACAGGATGGTCCGGCGGAAGCCGCTGCGCTCCCGTGTGGAATTGCAAGATCAGTCCCTGGACGCCCTGTAGAAAAGTGTCATGCAGGTCCCGGGCGACTGCCTCCCTTTCGATCTGCCGCTGCTCGATCATGACCCGGGCTTGCTTCACCACGTAGCGAACACGGAAAGCATAGGCCAATCCAAGCAGAAGGACCACCGCAACGGTTAGGCTTACGTCAAAGAGAGGAGTCGCGTAAAAGTACGGCTGCTGGGTCACTTCATACACGACCTCGGGCGAACCCCAGTGACCGATGCTGTCGGTTACACGAACAAGCAGTTCGTGCCGACCCTGCGGGATATTTGTGTAGACTGCCTTGCGCGACGACGTAGCGTCAATCCAGTCGGAATCCACACCTTGCAATCGGTGCTGAAGACGGATCTTTTGCGGGTTGGCCAGGTTTATCGCCGCGAGGTTGACTTCGACACGATGCAGGCCGGGGCGCAGCACCAATCCATGTCCGGCCGGGCACAACCTGCCGTCGATTGAGACCCCACTGATGAAAACATTCGGCTTGCGACCGGAAGAAGGGAGGCCCGAGGTATCTATCATCGCCAGCCCCCTCACGGTGGCGACCCACAGCTTTCGGTCGGAGGTCATGGCGATATTGGGCGCGCCGCCACCTGCCTGCGTTGAGATAAAGCCGTCAGCCCGGTTGAACTCCTCATAATCGAGTGGCGCATCGGAGCTGTCGGCCTTTGCCAATGTCTGCTCCTGCATGCGAATCACGCCGTTCCGGCTGCTGAACCACAGAGTGTGATCTGGCGCTTCGACCGCGTCCGACAGATTCAATGTGCTGTCGGTCGCTGTTCGCAGGCCATTCTTGATTTGGCTGACGCCTTTTGGTGCATCCGTCGTATAAAGGACGCCCGCAGAGTCCTCCACAAACCTGCGCGCCAGCGGTTCACCGGCCACCGGAGTAGCAGGTACGGGGACAAAGTGGCCGGAGACGAGCCTGTCAACTCCTGCCTGAGTCGCAACCCAAATGGTCCCGGCGCGGTCCTGATGAATATTGTGAATCTGCGTGCTCGAAAGACCGTCCGCTACAGTGTAGTTATGAATCGAGCCGGCCTGCATGTGACTCACTCCATCGGGCGTTGCAATCCACAGAGAATCGTCTGTCGCAACGGCGATCTGAAAGACGATGCGGCTGGCCAATCCTTGTTCGCGCGTGTACTGGGCAAACACTCCGTTCCGATATCGGAAAAGGCCGCCGCCGTAAGTTCCGATCCAGATGTCGTGGTTATGGTCTTCAACCAACGACCACACACACGAGTTCTTCAGGCCGTCCTGCTCAACGAAATTCTTGAAGCGACTTCCGTCGAACACCGAGAGCCCGCAGTTGGAGCCCACCCAAAGACGACCATCCAGTGATGGAAGTACCGCCATCACAACGTCGTTCGATGGAAGTCCATCCGCGCTGGTGTACATGCGAATAAGACGCCGATGCAGGTGGACCAGGCCATTCCCATTCGTCCCAATCCATATGTCCCCGTCCTCACCGATGAAAAAGTTACGCGCGTGCAAGCCGGGCGCCGGGGTCCACATCTTTTCCCCCGCAACGCGGTAAAGTCCAATCCCGGTGCTTGCCCAAATCGCACCATCCGGACCGGTATGGATCCGGAATGTGGCAGTGGTGGCCGGCTGATGGGGGGAGAGAAGGATCGCGCGGCCTCCCGCGACCGAGCGAACTCCATTCTGCGTGCCATACCACATCCTCCCCTCAGAATCCTGAAGGACGTCGAATACCTGATCGTCACGAACCCCGAGGAGCGCTCCGAGTCCGGGGCGCTTGACGAAGCTTGTACGGTCGTAATCGAGGACTGAGTCGGCGGTAACCACCATCAGCCGACCGTCCACGGCCTGACTGATGCGGGCTATGTAAACGGACGAGAGGACCCGGAGAAACTGTTTGCCGTCAAACCGGTAAAGCCCGTGATTTGTACCTGCCCAAATGGTTTGGTCGCGATCCTTGAAGAGTACCTCCACCGCGTCACTCTGCTCGTCGCCGAGGCGGAACGCACTCGCGTCGGCAATATAGAAATCATCCAGGTCGCGTTTGGGGATTCGGACGACTCCAGCGTCGGCGCCAACCCAGAGATCTCCGTCAGAGCCTTCCACGAGTGAAGTGACGGCGGTGCCGGTGGCTCCCGCGGCGCCGGGGATTCGCAACGGAACGGCGGTAAACGTCCGCCCATCAAAGGATGCCAGACCTGACCCCGTCCCCACCCATAGCAGGCCGTTTCCGGTCTGGACAATCACGTTGATCGTGTTGTCCGGCAATCCGTCATCAATCGTGAAATCAGTGCGTAGGTACTGCAAAGCGATGGAGGAATCGTCTGCCGATTTCGCCCACGTGCCGGGCGAAATGAGGCAGACGACAAACGCCACCGTTCTCCACCCGCGTAGAATAATCCGGGAGTCTTTCGGGAATGCCAGGGAAGTTCGCATCAACAGGCTCGCGGCGCCGCGGTCCCAAGCCATTCGCGCCGTCATCCATTGCGAGCTGCGGCGTGCAGCCCCCTTGGACACGCCCCGTCAGGGTACATCAGTTCACAGCCAGAAACCACCTCGAAAGGGCTATTCGACAATAGCCCGACGGAGATTGGCAATGCCTTGATTCGGGCCTAAGCTCCTGCCGTGCAAAGGCTCTATTCGATGTTCCCGGGAGGGGCGCCCGGAGCGGCTTTGCTGGTGTTGCGATGCTGCCTTGCCTGCGCTCTGGCCAGCATCGTCTTTGCCACAGGGTGGAAGCATCTGGCCTTTCTCGCTTTGCTAGGCCTGCTCTGCCTTGGTCTGCTGACACCGCTGGTCTGCGCCTTCGTGGTAGTGTCTGTGCTCCTCGAACTGACCCACCTTCGCGGCACCAATCCTGTACAGCTGGGAATCATCCTCGTGGCCACTTCCGCGTACGCCTTTCTCGGCCCGGGAGCATACTCGGTCGACGCTCGACTTTTCGGACGGCGTGTGATTGTTTCGACAGGCCCTTTTCGCTCTGAGACGGATGATGAAACATAAGTTGATGTCGGCGACTCTCCACGATTAACCGCGTAGGTTTCACCAATGTGCGGCGCTCTCATCACTGCTCATTGCTGGGAAGATCGCCTCACCACCGCTGGCCCTTTTGCAGCCCTGAGACGCTGGGACGGTCCGTTTGACTTTTGGATCACTGAGCCCTTGGTGGGCCGCCAGACAAAGCATCACTTGGCATCCCACACGTCGAGTCTCCGACAACTGTCTGAATTAGTTGGGGTGTGGCACTTCTGGAACAGCCGATCTCGAAATAGCGACTTCAGCCAACCTTGCCGCAAGCAAATTATCTGTTGCACTTGGGACACTGACACACCACGGCGTTCATGCGACTTCGGAACAGTGCAACACCTATCGCGACATATTGCTCGCCCAGATGAGCAAATGTCCCAGCTAAGTTATTGAGGTTGCCAGAGTTGGTAGGTGCCTGGCAGGATGCGAACCCGCGGCGTTTTGCGCACCGGCCCCACCAGAAGTAAACGCGCCCTGCCTGTGAGCGCCCCTCCCTGCCAACATTGCACTGCCACGCGTGTTGCGAACAAACCGGGCGGCGTGGCGCCACAGAATCGACGCCGTAACCTGATTTTAACATCGACGTTACGGCAACGTAACCGCCCAATCCGAACATTTTCCTTACCGTTGTCTAACAACACATGCCCCGGCACAGAGGAACCACGAGGATCTAAAACGAAGAGGAGGTAGGATGCAGAGATCGAGAGCAGGAAGAGCCTGTACGTTGGCCCTGGTTGCGATGATGTGCGCCAGTTACAGGCTCGCGTACTCGCAGACCACACCATCCGAAAGCCAGAGCCAGACCGGCTCGGCCGGCGCCGCATCGAGTGATGAAGTGACTTTGCTCAAGCAGCAGCTTGCGGCGCAGGAGAAGCAGCTGGAGCAGATGCAGGCTACGATGCAGGACATGAAGGCGCGGCTGGATCGTGCCGAGCAGGTGTCCAAGGCTGCGCATCCCGCGCAGACCGCGTCGAGCCAGACGCCCGCAAAGTCCGGCGCCACCACAGGGGCTACTACCGCCGCAACCACCACAGCCGCAGCCACGACGCCATCGAACTCCACCGGACCCGTGAGCGTTGGCCAGGTGGCTAGCCTCACCCCTGTCATTCCCAAAGCCACCGCGGATACAGCATCCGCGGCACCGCTGATGTCGTCGGCGGACCCGCACATTCCAACGTTCTTCAACAACGGCGCATCCCAAGCTGACGAGCAAGGCCTCAGCCCGCTGTCAGTGAAGATCGGTGGCGCCGAATTCACGCCCGGCGGATTCCTGGATTTCACGACCTACGGCCGGTCGACGAACCTGGGCAGCGGCATCGGTTCTTCCTTTGGGAGTATTCCGTTTTCGAACACCACTGCCGGGCAGTTGTCGGAAACGCGCTTCACCATGCAGAACTCCCGGATCAGCCTGGACGTTAATTCGAATTATCTGGGCTTCGATTGGCACGCTCACGTTGAGGCTGACTTTCTCGGTTTCAGTGTGCCGAATCTCTACACCAGCAGCAACTCCAATACTTTGCGCTCGCGCCTCTACTGGATCGACGGCCGGAAAGGCAAGTTCGAGTTCCTCGGCGGCCAGTCGTGGAGCATGATGACTCCGAACCGCACCGGGCTGTCCCCGAATCCTTCGGACATCTTCTACTCACAGGACATGGATACGAACTACCAGGCAGGCTTGACGTGGGCGCGTCAGGCCCAGTTCCGCCTGATTTACCATCCCCTCGATACGGTGGCCGCCGGCATCTCGATCGAAGATGGCGACCAGTTCTACGGCGGCGCGACGGTTCCCAGCGCCTTTGCCGCCCAAGGGGACAACGGCTCAGGTTCGCTTACCAATTCCAACGTGGCCAACAATCCGGCCGCACCTTCCGTGGCGCCCGACATCGTTGCCAAGGTGGCGTTCGATCCTATGGTGGGAAAGCGACACGAGCACGTGGAGTTCGCGGGCGTAATGACTCAGACCCGAGTTTTCGATCCCACAGCGAAAGTGCGTAATTCCGCAACCGGAGGCGGATT
The DNA here is from genome assembly GCA_030037755.1 of Terriglobia bacterium. GTDB lineage: Bacteria > Acidobacteriota > Terriglobia > UBA7540 > UBA7540 > Gp13-AA77. The sequence goes on along the minus strand of JASHQD010000281.1, from coordinate 1,356 downwards.
CTCAGCCAACTTCAACCTCGAGCTTGTGAAGGATCTTCACCTGATCGCCAACACCTTCTACAGCGACGGTGCGGGCCGTTACATCTACGGCCTTGCGCCTAACTTCATCGTGGATTACGGCGCCAGCGGCGCTTACCGACCGTCGATGGTCCACGCCGACTCCGGAGTCGGCGGGTTCGAATATCAGGTCAACAAGCAAACCATGTTCTACGGCTACTACGGTGTCGTCTACATCGGGAAGAATTACGGCATCAATTGCTACACCCAGCCCATTCCGCCCGACAGCCCTCCTGGAACCACAGCGGCCTGCAACTTCGCCACCGTGACCAGCAGCCCGCAATACATCGGTTACGGTTACCCCGGCGCGTCTAATAGCCAGAACCGAAGCATCCAGGAAGGCACGTTCGGCGTGATCGAGACTTTCTGGAAGAATCCGCATTACGGGTCCTTGCAGCTCATCACTCAGTACTCGTACCTCCTACGTCAGCCGTGGGTGGTCTCGGGACCGGCGGACGCGCACCTGAGCATGGCGTACGTCGACTTGCGTTACGTACTGCCTTAGTCTGAGAAGTGAAGTTGCCTGAGCCCGGCCGCACCGTAATTCTGCGTGAGCGGCCGGGCTTTTTATCAGCTACTCAAGGATGCTGGCTGGCGCCTCAGGCATCCTTCACGATACAATTCCGCTTCATACCATTTGTGAGCCAACTGACGGCGAGGGAACAGAAGATGGCGATGCCCGTTATTACAGGGGCTCATAGCCGATCGACCTGGAGGCTCGGGGTCGTTCTGTTGTCAGTCGCCCTTATCGCGCTGTCGGCACTGGCAAAGCACAGCTACTGTTCGCCGCGAACCAGCGGTTCCCACTGGATATCTCAAACCTGCAAGATCCAGGAGTGCCGGCGAGCCACTCCGATACTCGTCGATTATGCGCAAGCCGTAGTTCGCTCCGGCGTTGAGCAGCAGCCTCGGATCATCGCTGAAGCCACGCGGCGAGCCGATCCGCCACCCCGATACGCCCACTTCTTCTGCAGTACTCCCCTTCGATCTCCGCCCGCGTCCCTATAACCCTTTACCTCAGCAAGTAATCAAAGTTACTGAAGCAACCGCCTCCGTCCACGATGAAAAAAGGACTGGTATGGCCGTTGAACCTCTATTAAGCGAGCAGCAACTCGATTCCTGGCGCGGCCTCGATACGTGCAGCGCCTCGACTCGAATGCGATCGAGATGCTCGGTGTGCGTCTGCGGAATACCGGTTTCGCCGGCGCCAGCATCCGCTGCATGCTTGAAGGTCTCGCGCCGATGCTCGGCTACTCGGTCACTGCTCGGCTGGGCAGCAGGCCGCTTTGAGAATAGGAA
>JASHQD010000280.1 GCA_030037755.1 Terriglobia bacterium | reverse complement strand
CCGTTCGCCGGGCCGGTTACGGTCAATGAACCCACGCCGATACTGAACTGCAGCGGAACGTAGCGTTGCTGCATGTCATCGGCGTGAGTGTCCGCCGACGGCATCACCAGCGCTACGCTGGTGATGGTGTCGGCGTCAGGGGTGCTGACGCTGAACTGCTGCCCGTAACTGACCGTGGCCGGCGACGAAGTTATGGTCGGCCGCGTCCCGTTGTAGAGATACGGTGGGCTGAAGATTTCGAAGTAATGATTGTAAGTGGGTAGTGTCTGGCCATTATTAACCCACGTCGGGCCGCTGGTCGAGCCGGCCGAAAACACGCGCCCGTCAGGTAGCAGATTCGCTACCGAGTGATAGGCGCGAACGCCGAGTTGAGAAGCCATAAGCGACCACTGCTGGGTGGAGAAGTCATAAATTTCCGCCGCCTGCACGGGAAGCGAGTAATGGCCGGGACCCTGATTGCCGCCCACCGCGATCAGGCTTCCGTCGGCGAGAAACAGAACCACGTGGTTGTAACGCGGGTAGGTCAAGTCCGCGCCATACGCCCACGTGGGTGAAGCCTGCGACAGATCGATGGTTTCGCTGGTGCAAGTCGCGCCGTCACCACCTCCATCGGCGTTGGTCGGCGTCCCGCCGACCACCATGATCTGCGAAGTGCCGGGAATGAGAACGTGTCCGGCGTAATAGCGATTGCCGAAGTTCAACTTCGCCATGTGAGTCCAGGTGTTCGTGGCGGGATTAAACAGATCGCTCTGCTGGGCGGGCGCGGATTTAAAGACGTCGCCGCTCGGGAGCAGGTCCATGCGCGGATAGAGGAATTCCGGCCCCGGGTCGGGGTCGTTGGCCGTTGGCGGAAGCCCCGTCCAGACGCCTGTGGTCTGGCTGTAGGTTTCCATCTGCTCAACGGACACGGTTCCCGTCTGATTGTGGCCGGAGAGCACCAGGATATCGCCATTGTTCAACTCGACCGTCGTGGGGTACCACCTCGGATTGAGCATCAGGTTGCCCTGGCTCCATGTCTCCGAGCCCGGATTGAAGAAGGTGGTGTTCTGCAGGCCCCCCCCTCCGGTCACGGTGGGAATGATGGTTCCGCCGGCGACGATAACGTCACCGTTCGGCAAAATGGATTGGCCCGCGCAGACGATGTCTCCGTCGAAGGTCGTCGAGACGTCCGTGATGGTGTTGGCGATGGGATCGTAGAGCTTGGCCGGCGTCCAGAGCGGAGGCGGATCGGGCGCGCTCTGCATGATCCCCCACATCAGGACCTTGCCCGTGTACAGCATCGCGGAATGGATCTCGACATCGATGGTATCTTCCGGCGTCGTCCACGTGCCCATAGGCTCTGTCGAGGTCGATCGGCGGACCAGGTTGCGCCCGCTCGATGTGCATTGGGTCAATCCTGGCGCGAAGGCTGTGCCCTGATGACGCTTAACGGCCGCCCGCGAGATGTGCGTGGCGCCGATGACTCCGATGATGGCGGGAACTGCAACTGCTGCGAAAATCCTGCACGTTTTCATTGGTCCACCCCCTCTGTTTGCAGCGAATAGCGAATGGCGAATAGTGAGTGCCAAGTAGTGAATAGGAGCTGCGACTTCACATGTCCTATCGTCATTGCTTGCGCCCCACTCTCTATTCGCTTACTCACTATTCGCTTACTCACTATTCGCTACTCACTATTCGCTACTCACTATTCATCGTCGTCACTCACTCATTACAATCGAGCGTGGGCGCCGTATAAATCGCCCCCGACTCGTCCGTGAACATGCCGAACCCGCAGCCGCCGACGTTCGGCCGGATGCTCAGCGTGTAGTAATGCCCATCCGGCGCGACCATCAGCCGCAGAAAATGATCGCTCAGCTTGCCCGAAAGCTCACCGTTCGGTCCGACCTGGACTTTCAGCGCCAGCTTGCCCTGAAAAAGGTGTTCGTGCTGGAGTTTCTCGAACGATACGTAGACGTGATTGCGTCCGAAGTACTCGGCTTCGGCACGGTTGATGCTGTCCGCGAGCCACCACGCCTGATTCTCGATCGGATCCGGGCGTCCGCCGTTGTAAATCGGCATTCCCATGTCATCCATCTTGGGCTTTGGAGCCGATTGTGCGCGTGCGCCGGTGGCGACGCCGAGGACCAGGCTAAGTACAGCTAGACATGCGATTCCGCTCTTCTTCATGTAGCTTCACTTTCTCCGGGGGTATTTAGGGAATAGGGGTTGGGGAGTAGGGAGTCGGAGGTATGAAGGGTGAAGTATGAAGTATGAAAACCCGAATTTCGAAATTCTGAAGCAGCTCCAGTTTCATTTTTCAGACTTCACACTTCATCCTTCAGACTGAAGTCCCACCTCCTACTCCCTACTCGCTACTCCCTACTCGCTATTCGCTACTCCCTATTCCCTACTCCCAATTATGTTGGCAGCGGCAACTGAATCCACGACGCCACCGAAGGCACTCCGCTCGAGTTCACGATCACCAGCATGTAGTATCCGGGTGGCGCCCAGTTCCCGTTGGCCGGCGCGGTAGCGGTGAGGCTGCCCGAGCCGATCGTGAACGTCAACGGCACATATCGCTGCGTCATGTTGTTGGCGTGTGTCGTGGCCGTGGGCGCGATCAAAGCCACGCTGGTGATACTCGATGCGTCCGGCGTGCTGATGGTGAACTGCGAACCGTAGCTGGCCGTTGCCGGCGACGACGTGATCGTGGGCCGCGTTCCGTTCGAGAGATACGGCGGGCTGAAGATCTGGTACGAATCGTCGTAGGTATAGCCGCTGGTCGAACCGGTGGAAAGGACGCGTCCATCGGGCAGAAGCACGGCCACCGAGTGGTAACCGCGAATCACCAGGCTGTCGTAGAACTGCGCCGTCAGCGCCCATGTTCCGCTCAGCCAGTTTGTGGTGCCCGGCGTGTAGATCTCCGATTGTTCCTGCGGGCCACCGTAGCGGCCCGGCCCGTCGTTGCCGCCCACGACCATCACGGAGCCGTCCGCGAGGAACAGTCCGACCTGGTTGAAGCGCGGCAGGTTCAGGCTGGGACCCCACGTCCAGGTCGGAGTCTGCGCGTCAAAGTCGATGTACTGCGTGGTGGTCAGGCCGTTGGTGCCACCGCCGGCGTTGGACGGGGTGCCGTCGATCACCCATATCTCGTTGGTGTTCGGCACCTGAAAGTGGCTGGTGTAGTAATAAGTTCCGGTTTCCGGATTGCCCGGGCTCGACAGCATCTTGGCGTATTTCTGCCACGTATTCGTGGCCGGATTGAACAGTTCAGCCGATATGGTCGGCGGACCCTTGAAAAGCTGGCCGTTCGGCAGCATAAACATCCGCGGATAAAGCAGGTTCGCGAGCGTGCCGTCGGGGTTGTTGGCCGAGGGCGGCAGCACGGTCCAGATTCCGGTGGTGGGATTGTAGGACTCGATTTGCGCGACCGATTCGGCGCCCGTCTGGTCGTGGCCCGAGAGCACGATGGTTGTTCCGTCGGCCATCTCCACGTTGCTCGGATACCAGCGCGGGTAGTTCATCGGGCTGCCTTGAGTCCATTGATCGGTCGCCGGATTGAAGATCGTGGTGTTGTTCACCCCCGAGCCGTTGTAGTTGATGGGCACGATCGCGCCGCCGGTGATCAGGACGTTGCCGTTGGGCAGAAATGAGTTGCCGCCGCAGACGAAATCAACGTCAAAATCGGGCGAAACGTCTGTAACCGTGTTGGCGATGGGATCGATCAGCTTGGAGGGCGTCCAGGGCGGAGGCGGGTTGGGGCCGCCCTGCAAGATGCCCCAAATCAGCACTTTGCCCGTGTAAAGCATGGCCGCGTGGACTTCCACGTCGATGGTCGTGGCCGGAGCCGTCCAGCTGCCGAGCTGGGGTGGACGTGCGGTTTTGGCGCTCGGTGAGGATCCGTGCGCGGAACCGAACTGGGTCTGGTGCCAGGCGCCGGCTGCGGCGCTACGGACTTTAATCGCCGTCCGGGAGTAGTAACTGGAGCTGATAAGAGCGAAGGCCACGGCGACACCGCATAGTGTGCCGAGAGATTTCAAAACGGATTTTCTGCTCATTGTGTCTTGCCTCCCACAAACGACCAGTTCCGAATTGTCATCGCGGCGCCATCGCAACCTACAGAGCGCAGGCGCGTTAACGGAAGAGTCCCCGAAAGTATCTAATATACATCGGGTGTCAAGGACCTTCACCCCGACGGTAATAGCGTCGGGGTGTACGGCGGCCTCCGGCTCTGAAGTTCAAAGAGGCTCGCACAGCGTGTCACACGAATCTGTGATCCAGATCACCTTCGCGTGTGACCTGGATCACATCGCGCGGTGACGAGCCGGACTGGGCGAGAAAATCTGACCTCTGTCGCGGGACGGTATTGGTGATCCGCGTCACACGGCCCCGCTGGCAACGGTCAGCATCACGCTGGTGGCGTTGTAGTTAACCACGAAGTGCTCGCTGCCGTTGATGCTGGTACCTTTCACCGTCGCAAACTGACCTGTGACTGAGCCCGCGCTCAGGATTGTGAAGGTCGCGCCCACCGCAGGCACGTAGCCGTTGAGTCTGCCGATCTTTAAGGTGCCGCCCAAGGCGGCGCCGCCGCTGACGATCAGCTGGTTGTACGCGGTCGCGCTGCCAACCGCCATATTGATCGTCCCCGTTGCGTTCTGGGTATAGTTGCCCGTGACGGTGAGCACGCCGGTCGATGTCGCCGAGTCTGCCGGAGTGATCGTGGCACTCGAAGTTACATTGGCCGAGAGATTTCCGCCGTTGCCGTAGACTGTTCCGCCGTTGAGGTTTATCGACCCGGCGCCGATCGGGAACATGCTGCCGCTGCGGAAACTCGCTGTGCCCGACGTCGCAAGCGTGCCGTCTATGGTGGTCGTTCCGGCAGTCTGCATGTAGCTACCGCCTTCAGTCACAGTGAACGTGCTGCCGCTCGATACCTTCAGCGTGCCCAGGTTCGTAAAGGCACCGGTGGTGAGGTTCTGGCCACCCGCCAGGGTAAAGCTGCCGTTGTTCGCATTCGACGCAAAGGCGCTGAGGGCATTGCCTCCCGACTGATTCAGGATCTGCGATGAGGTACCGGTCAACGTGATCGTGGCTGCATTGATCACGATATTGTTGGTTTGGGAATTCGGTGTGGAAAGCTCCAGCGTTCCGGTGACATTGTAGGTGCCGCCGCTGAGCGTCCCACTCAACGAGTTGAAGTTGCGAAATCCGCCCGCCGAGCCCGCGATTTGCAGCGTCGAACCGGCATCGACAGTGAGCGTGCCCTGGTTCTGAAATTTGCCGGCGGCACTCGGCATGATAGTCAAAGGAATGCTCTGATTCGCGTCGATGGTGCCGTCGTTCACCAGCCCGATCAGGCCGTTGCCCAAGCTGCCGGACCCTTGAATGGTGACGCTGCTGGTAAGCGTCGAACCGGCCGAGCCGGTGATCTGATTGGCGCTGTCGTTGGACAGCGACAAGGTGCCGCTGCCGCTAAGTGTGCTGCTGGCGGTGAGCGACAGCTGCGTAACGCCGCCTGCCGAGTTGAGCGTCATGGTGCCGTTGTCAGTGAACGTCCCATCAAGATAAACGACTTGGCTATCCGGAATCTGCAAGCTGCTACCCGACGAAAGCTGTATCGTTCCGGCCGAACCATCCAGCGTCGCGTTTGCGGAGACTACGATCAGTCCGCCGGAAGATGTGCTCAGCGTCCCGCCCATCAGCGTAGCAGCATTGATCTGGACCTGCGAATCGGCCCCGGAAGCCAGGATGGTCCCGGAGGCGTTCTCGAAGTGATACTTGTAGAGCTCCAGCGTGGCGCCACCGGTTGCTTCGATGGTTCCCTTGTTGGTAAATCCGTCGTCAGGCTTGATTTCGAGAACGCTGGACTGGTTGGCGTTGATAGTCCCGTTGTTCACCACCGAGATGTACTTGCCCCAGCCGATATATCCCGATCCCTGGATAGTCTCATTGTTGATAAAGCTGAAGGTCGTGCCCGGTCCCTGAATCTTGTTGTTCGTGCTGTTCGCCATTGACAACGTTCCGGTGCCGGATAGCGTGACCTGGCTGCCGGTGCCCTCGAGCATCGTCGACTTGGTGGTACCGTTCATCAGAATGTCGCCGTTGTTCGTGATGGTTCCCACCAGATAAACCGTGTCACCGTTGACCTGTTCAAAGGTGCTAGCCGCCGAGATGGTCAGCGTGTCCGTGGTGGTTCCGTCGAGCGTGGTGCCGTTTTCGCCCAGGATCACTCCGCTCGAACTCGTGGTGAGCGTGCCCCCCGACACCGTTGCGCCCGCCAATTGAACCGTCGAATTGCCTCCCGTGGCCAGAATGGTGCCACCGGTATTGGTCAGCGACGAGTAGAGCATGAGCGCCGCGCCGTTCGTCGCTTCGATAGTGCCGGTATTGGTTCCCGTAGCTTCCGCGGCGTCGATTTGTAACGGGACAGACTGGTTGGCATCGATCGTTCCTGAGTTCATCAGCACCATTTCTGTGTTGCCCAGGCCGTTCGTTCCTCCGATGGTTCCCGATCCCTGGATCGTCTCCTCGTTGATGAGCGTTGCGCCCGCCCCGTAAATGACATTCGAGGCATTGTTCGACAGTGTGATCGATCCGCCGCCGCTGAGCGTCAGGGTCTGGGCTGTGCCAAGCTCGAGCGCCGTCGTGCTCGAAGCCGCAACCAGCGTCATGTCGCCGGAGTTCGTCAAAGTGGCGCCGAACACGTCGAGCGTGGTGCCGTCGGCAAAATTGAGCGTATCGGTCGAGCCCAGCGTCAGGTCCGAGACGTCGTAGGTTGTCGTTGACCCGAGAATATTGAGC
>JASHQD010000279.1 GCA_030037755.1 Terriglobia bacterium | reverse complement strand
AAAGTCGCGCGGCGTCAGATCAAGCAGTTCTTGGATACGGGTGCCGGTGTCATAGAGTATGCTGAGAAGCACGTAATCGCGTTCTCCGTGCTTGGCCAAACGGTCGATTTGAGCCAGCAAATGAGCAAGCTCTTGCTCGCTGAGATAGCCCAGCACAGGGCGAAGGGCCTTCTTCGCGGGAATGGCCAAAATAGGGCTACAGGTGGCAGCCAGAGCTGGTTCTCGCCCCGCGACATATCGAAAGAAGGTTTGGACGGCCGCCAGCCGCGCATTGCGCGTGCGGATCGTATTGCCTCGGTTGGTCTCAAGATCCAGGAGAAAATCCAACACCAATTGGGCGGTGAGATCCTCGATCACGAGCTGATCGACGGAGCGTCGGCACTTCACAGCCGCAAACTGAAGCAGGAGCTTCATTCCGTCCCTATACGATGCGGTCGTATGGGGGCTGACGCCCCGCTCTAGAGCGAGGTAACGAAGGAAGAATGCCGAGAGCAACGTGGGAAGCGTTGGGAAGTTCATCAGGGCCTCCCTTCGTTGATCAGGTAGCCGAAACGGGCTTGATGTCGTCGGGTGATTTCACCCATCAGATCCTGGGTCAGTTGCAGGTAGCGCTGAGAACTGGCCAAACCAACATGCCCAAGGTACGTGGCCAGAAGTGGCAACTTTGCATCGAGATCGACGTTCTGCTCACACCACAGCAGGAGTCGGAGCGCGGCAAACGAATGCCTCAGGTCATGGAGACGAATGGACCGATTGCCGCTCGTGCGCTCAATGCCGGCGGCTTTCAGTGTCTGGTGGAAGGCCTCGCGCAGGGCGTTAATTGAATACCGTCCTCCGCCGCTTGGACTGGGAAAGAACGGCTTGGTGGGAAGGCAGGATCCGAAGTGCCGTGATGCCAGCGTCCGGCAGTGCAGCAGTTGCTGAACCAAGTCAGGCGCAATCGGAACCACTCTTGACTTGTCAAACTTGCTATGCCGGATATGTAGCAGGCCTGCGTCAAGGTCGACATCGGCGTAGGTGAGTCTCAGAAGCTCCCCGGCCCGCAGTCCGGCAAGATACAGAAGACGCAGGGCAGTGCCCAGAACTGCGTCTCGCACTGGCGATGTCTTTCCTCGCGCCAGTTTGATGGAAGCTTGCAGGAAACGTTTGCCTTCGTCTCGGCTGAGCACGCGCGGCACAAATTTCCGGCGCACAATCCGCAAAGACCGGCCATCCGGCACTACCGTGCGGGCGTCTTCGAGGCGCAAGAAGCGGCAGACCTCTCGCATGAGAGTCAAACGATGCGCGCGGTTCGACTCCGACTCGGTACCCCTTCGAGCTAAGTAACCGTGCACAATCTCCAGCGTGATCAGCGGATCTTCTGGCGACAGGTGAGTGTTGAGAAAGCAATCCAACTCGCGCAACGCGTAACCCTCCACTCGATAGCGGTAACCCATGGCGTGCTTTTGAGCGAGGAACTGGACAAGTTCTGTTGCCAACGGCGAGATGAATGCAGGGAATGAACTTGCTGGAGGGGTGCTCATCGGATCACCTCCTGCTCGGAGATGGCCACGCTTCGTAAGCCGGACACCTCGACCCGGGTATAGCCGTAGGTGGTCTGGGTTGACGCGTGGCCTAACACGTCGGCGATTGCTTTGAGAGGATGCCCGGCAGCCAGCAGCCGAGTTGCCAGCGTATGGCGAAATAGGTAGAGGCCCCGACGCCCTGGTCGGTCGGCGAGGCCGGCGCGCCGCAGGGCTTCGCGCATGATCGTGGCGAGGTTGTTCTGGGCCGCGAACGGTTCGAACGGTGCACAGTGGAGCAGAAAGACGGTGCGGTTCTTCGATGCTGGGCGACCGTCGAGCAAGTACGCACTGATCGCATCTGCGACGTCGGGCAGGAGCGGTAGTACGAGGGGCCTGTCTGTCTTGGCTTGCCGGAGATTAATCCGCGCCTCACGCCAATCGATCTCGTCGAGGGTCAGTTGACGGATGTCACAGGGACGCAATCCGTACCGAGCAGCCAGCAAAAGGACCGCATAGTCGCGTCGTCCGAGCGCCGTTGATCGGTCCGCTGCATCCAGGACGCGATCCACCTCGGCTTGAGTGAGCACGTCGGGAAGGCTGACATACCGATACTGTCGCGGTCGCGGGATGGCATCACCCAGAGAGCTGGAGAGCCATCCCTGCGCGGCGGCCCAGCGGAAAAAGACCCGAAGGGTGGAACCATACGAGCGTCGAGGTGCTTCATTCTGGGCATTCTCGTAGAACCCACGAACGTGCCCCGGCGTAATCCGGTCGAGTTCTGTGATGCCGGCGCCCTCTAAGTACTGGGCGAACGTCGACAACCTTTGGGTGTAGTTCCTTGCCGTTTTCGCCGCCAATCCGCGATGCGTATGCACAAACTGCAGATATGGCGTCAGAATCGGAGCAAACCAAGCTGGGGTACGAGGAGGAGAGCTAACATGCCGGCGAAACTGCCCTCGTTCATCCGTTTCGAGGAAAATTCTGACAGAGGCCCGAAGAACGCGGGAGCGGTTGGCACCCGTCCCCGAGGTGCGCTGGGCCAGGTATTGCCGCACGGTATCAGTGACTGGGGCCGGCAAGAGCAGACCCCGTTCTTCGATATGCCGGGAGAAGCGCAGCCATTCGTGAAGATGCTGGCGGATTACGTCCTTCGCGTAGCGCAGTTCCAACAACCTACTTCCAACTTGGTCCATGCGCCGCTTGTACAGTGACGTGCGATACTGCTCGCACTTGTCACCAGAAAACCAATTTGAGAACATCGTAGCCTCCTATAACGAAGTGAAATCAGAGAGCCACAATATTCTCACCGTCGGAGATTATGGGAAGTGCGGGTCAGACAATCACGGTGATTACCTCCGAAGCTACCTATGGTTGCCGGCATCTCTTACCATGACGCGGGACTTACCATAATGCTCCCCGTACACCGGCACCTCGGTCGAATCCATGTCCAGGATCGTCCGGTAACCCGAGTCCATGGCGTCCGCTCTTCCGATCAGCC
>JASHQD010000278.1 GCA_030037755.1 Terriglobia bacterium | reverse complement strand
ATCGTGCAGTCGCTGTCGGCCGCCACGGAACTGCCACAGGTGTTCGTCTGAGCAAAAGGACCGGAAATCGTAACGCTGGAGATGGTGACGGCCGTATCCCCGTTGGAGAGGGTTATGGTCTGCGGCTGGCTCGTGGTGCCCGTGTTTTGCGTGGGGAAAGTCAGGCCGGCGGGATTAAGCGCGATGCCGGGTTGCGTGCTCACCTTGGTGACAAAGGCGTCGCAGCTGCCCGCAGGCGCGGGTTGCAAGGCGTTCGCCACCGGAAAGTCGTCGGAACAGGTCTGCCCCGCCAGGTAAGCGGAACCGCTGGTGTCGACGGCGATGCCGTAGCCGATATCGGTGTTGGTGCCGCCGAGATAGCTGGAATAGACGAGATCCGCGCTACCCTTGCCGGCCAGCGTCAGCTTGGCGGCAAACGCGTCGGCGTCTCCGCCGCCGTATTGCGACTGGAAAACGCCCGAAGTTACCGGGAAGTTGCTGGAGACCGTGGAGCCGGTCACGTAGACGTTGTCACTCGGATCGAGCGCGATGCCGTAGCCGGCGTCCCCGCCCGCACCGCCCAGGTAAGTAAAGTAGAGAAGGGAAGCGGCCCCGCTCAGCGCCGGATTGAGCTTGGCGATGAACACATCGCCTTCACATTCGCCGAGACTATCGAGCGCGCAGTTGGGCTGGTAGGCTCCGGCGGGCACGGTGAAACCCAGCGTCGAAGCGATCGATGTCGTTGTGCCCGTGATGTACGCATTATCGCTGCTGTCCACGGCGATACCGTTGCCCTGGTCGAGTTCGCTCCCGCCGATGAAACTCGAGTAGACCAGCGACGCGCTGCCGGTCGCAGTCGTATTCACCTTCATCAGGAAGGCGTCGCCTCCGCCGCCGTAGGTGCTCTGCAGCGCCCCGGACGTGATCGGGAACGGCGGGACATCGGTCTGACCGGAGTAGGTCAATCCGGTGATGTAGGCATTTTCAGTGGCGTCGGCGGCGATTCCCAGGCCAAGGTCTTCATCGGCGCCACCGATATAGCTGGAATAGAGCGCATCCGATGCGGTGGCGTCGACCTTGACGATGAACGCGTCTCCGGCGCCGCCGTTGGCGCTCTGGAAGCCTCCGTTGACCACGAAGTAGTACGCCGGCCCGTTTTGGGTGGGGATAATGTCAGGTCCGATCTCGCCGGTAACGTAGGCGTTGTGAGCGCTGTCCACGGCGATCGCGTTGCCCTCGGTCTCCTGATACCCGCCGATGAAACTCGAGTACGCGAGTCCGGAGCCTGCGGGATTCAACTCGGCCACGAAACCATTGAACACGATGTCGCCGTTAACGTTATAACTGGCTCCGCACTTGCCGTCGCTTCCGCAGAGAGGCTGGAAGACCAGGGGAGTCGACGGAAAATTCGGGGAATCTGTCGAGCCGGTTACGTAAGCGTCGCCGAAAGTGTCCACGGCGATGCCACTGCCGTAATCCTGGTTCGTGCCGCCGAGATAAGTGGCGTAGAGCAGCGTGGAGCCGTCGGAACTGATCTTGGCGACGAAAGCGTCCTCGTCTCCGCCGAACGGCAATATGGGGTGAACGACCGGGAAATCGGAGGAGAACGTGCCGCCGGTAATGAACGCGGTGTCGTCGGGCGCCACCGCGATCGCATTGGCTCCGTCGATGCTGCTGCCGCCGATGTACGTGGAGTAAGCGAGCGTCGGATCGATCACCAGCGGACGGCTTCTGTCGTAGCTTCCGACGCGAAATCCCACCTGGTTCTTCTTCAGCACGTAGCGGCTGGGTACGATGCGCCGCGCTCCCTCCGTCTCCTGATAGGCTACGGGCGCGCGGAACACCACGTCGCCGCCGTCGACGCGCAGAATCAAGTTGCCTTGACCATCCACCCGCATCGCTTGCGCCCCGCTGAGAGCGAGCCGGATTGTACGCACGCTCGCGCCGGGCGAAACTTCGAAATCGTATTCGAGCTGGCCCTGATTGCCGTGATAAACCAGATCGACGCCCGGATAGACCTCGTGAGCCGAGACGCGGGCGTAATGCGGCACGGCCGTCCGCCACTTGGCCGGATCGTTGCCGATGAAATAGTTGCTTTTGCCCGGTTGCTCATCGACCGCCGACATTCCCGGTTCGGAAGCGCCGCTCACAAGCCTCATGCGCAGGATGGCTGGAGCAAGGGGCCGGGTCCGCGAGGATCGGGGCTGGCGCAATTCCAGCACGGCCCCGGATTCGGTCACGTAGACGGCATAGCCGCTGCCGCGCGACACGTATTTGACCTGGCTGCCATCCGGCGCTGGTTCGAAGCTGAGCGGCAGCCGGACATAGTCCGCCTTCACCCGCGCCTGATGGGTGGCGTCCGCGCGCGAAGTCACAACCGGCGCGCTGGCAGGTTTCACGGGCCCGCTCACTGCCATTGAACCAATGGCAGACCCCAGGACGAGAAATGAAAATCCGGCAGCGAAGGCGATTGTCCGGGCCTTCAGACTGGAAGCGACATAGTTCTTCGGCATCGTACTCTCCCGCATCGATCGCTGGACATGGCTTTAAGGGGCAGCGCTGCGAGCGCTATAAGGCAGAGAATCAGTCGTGGCTGATCTTCTGGCGGGCCCCGCCAAGTTCCAGTCGATCGCTTTAGGCTAGGCGAACCTTACTGGTTCACCTGCTGCTCTAATGCATCCGCGCTACCAAAGCCCTCTCCCGCGCGTCTCGAGGTCCGAAGGCATCGCGCCCGTCAACCGCGATGGTGATCGTGGTTTCGAAACACGTGTGCCTTTGGTAGTCCGGCAGAATGAACCCTCTAAGAATCAGCAGCTTACCTGCCGAACCCCGGAGACTCGAGCGTCCACGCCGCGCGTTCGATCGTGCACGGTAATGGATCGCCGGTTGGTCTCAACTCGGATCACAAGAAGGCGTCCACAGGAACTGGGCTTTTCCGCGAATCAGCAAACCTGAAGCGTCTACTTTCGATTACACACTCCTTGAGCTGCACGCCGGTCGGCGTCACCATTCCCGCCCGCGGCAGTCGAGAGCTTTCAAACGACCTTCCGCAGCCGGGACGGATGCTGTCGAAACGACTTGAATCCACTCCGGGAGGGGCACGCGTGTGGCCAAAGCCCGTGATGCGGACCGATTCGGTGGTCCGGCGGCTCAAACTCTTCGGTCTGTTGGCACAAAGTGCGTGGTTATACGATTGGAAATTTGTCAAGGATCCAATATGGGGCAAGAAAGGCCAAACCCCGGTTAACAGTGGAGGCAGTAGAACTGAATACGAATCGCAACACAGAGCAGCCATTGCTATTATTGACGCGCATAAACTTTGGGGCTGCCAGCGCGATACCCCGAGCGGGAGTCCAGGCTCGCTCGGTCATGTCGCCGGGCTGAATTCCGATTGAACCGCTGCGCTGTCGAGTTTCGCGCCTTGCCTGAAACCGGCTGACGGAGCGACTATAGGACTTAATGACTTCTGAGCCAGCACTTATTCGAGGTCGCGCCACGCCGGAGGGCACTGCCCGCTTTCGCGACCACTTTGGTAATCAGTTCCCGGGACATTTCCGCGAAGCGCACCACCTGTGGCTTTCGTCGATCGGTCTCGGAACCTATCTTGGCGAGCCCGATGACGCTACGGACGCGCTCTATCGCCAAGCCGTCAACCGCGCGCTTGAACTGGGCGTGAATGTCTTCGATACCGCGGTGAATTATCGGCACCAACGCAGCGAGCGTTCCATCGGCGAGGCACTCCAGGAACGAATCGCGGGCGGGAAGCTCCGGCGCGACCAGGTGTTCATCGCCACCAAGGGCGGATTCCTGAGCTTTGACGCCGGGGAACCGCCCGATCCCGGCGCGTACTTCCGCGAACGTTTCACCGAGACGGGCCTGGTGCGCCCGGAAGACGTCGCCGCCGGATGCCATGTGATGTCGCCGCGCTACCTGGCGGACCAGATCGACGTCAGTCGGCGCAATCTCGGCCTGGAAACGATCGACCTGTACTATATCCACAACCCCGAGACGCAGCTTGAACGCGACACGCGCGCCGTATTCTATGAACGGCTGAGGGCGGCCTTCGAGGAGCTGGAAACGGCGGTGAGAGCCGGAAAAATCGCGGCGTATGGCACCGCAACCTGGAATGCCTATCGAGTTCCGCCCGCGGCTCAGGACGCGATTTCGCTGGTTGAGACGCTCAAGATCGCGGAAGAAGTCGGCGGTCCGGCCCATCACTTTCGAGCCGTGCAGCTTCCCTTCAATCTGGCGATGTTGGAAGCGCTCGATCCCAACATGCAGATTCTGGACGAGCAACCGGCGCCGGCGCTGGTGGCGGCGCGATCGCGCGGGCTCGAGGTCTTTGCGAGCGCCAGCCTTCTGCAGGGACGCTTGACCGCTGGCCTGCCCGAGGAGATCGCCCGTCATCTTGGCGGGCTGGCCACAGACGCGCAGCGCGCCATTCAGTTCGTCCGGTCCACACCCGGTGTTACCGCGGCGCTGGTCGGGATGAGCAGCCGCGAGCACGTGGAGGAGAATCTGGCCACAGCGCGAGTGCCGCCTTTAAGCTTCCGAGATTACCGGGCGATGTTTGGCGGGGGCGCGCCCGAAGCAAGTGGAGAACCGAGCCGTGCCCACTGAGAATTTCGAAGATCGCCTTCAGCAGGGGATGGATGCGCTCAACCGGGCCGATTTTCCCGGGGCCATCGACAGTCTGAGCGAGGTGGTGGCCGCGGACGCGTCGAACGCCCCGGCGTGGCGCGCTCTCGGCGTCTGCTATCTCGAAATCCGCCAGCCCGACGTGGCTCTGACCGCGCTGGAGCAGGCCGTTCGGGCCGATCCGGAAGAAGCGGACTCGCACTACATCCTGGGAAATGCCTGCGGCACCCTCGGGCAATTGGAACGGGCCGCCGCCTGCTATCGTCGCGCCCTCGAAATCGATCCGCAGCACGCCAAGGCGGAGGAGTTCCTGATTCGCACCGAAGCGCTGCTGACCAGCCGCGAGCATTACCGCCGCGGATTGCGTCTGCTCTACGGCCCCGAGCCCGGCGCCTCGGATCTGAATCAGGCGCTGCGCGAGTTGGCGCAGTCGGCGGCAATTTTTGAGGATTCTCCCGCCCATGAGAGCCTGGCGGATTGTGCGCGCAAGCTGCTGGATGTGCGCCAGGAGCTTCCGGTGCCGGCGCCCTCCTTGGCAGGCCTTAATGGCTGGAAACAAGCCTGCGAGCGAGGCTATCAGTGTGTTGTTGCCGGCAACTGGCGCGGCGCGCGTGCCGCTTATGAAGACGCGCTCGATTATCGTGCCGGCGACGCCTTCGTGCATCATGCGCTCGGCTTCAGCCTGGCCCTGCTCGATGAACCGGCCGCCGCCGTGCGTGCCTGGCTGCGCACGACGGAACTCGATCCCAATTACGATTTTTCGTGTTTCGGCCGGGTCCTGCAGCGGCGGTGTCCTCACCGCCGCTTGGGAATGCGGTGCCCTCACCGCCGTCTGGGAATGCGGTGTACCCACGGCCGCATGCGGAGTGTGGCGTGCGTACCGCGGCGTTTGTATGACTGCGGAGCCGGTTTTCGCAAGTTTCTCAGCTCTTGACTGTCGACTGTCGACTGTCGACTCTGGACTCTCGACTGTTTATGCCTGCGCTCATCACTCTCACCACCGACTTCGGCCTGCGCGACCCGTTCGTCGGCATCATGAAGGGGGTGATGCTCGCCATCAATGCCGACGTCAAGCTTGTGGATCTCACGCATGAAGTGGAATCCTTCGGCGTGCTGGAGGGCGCGCTCACCCTGGCGGAGAGCTATCGGTATTTTCCGCCGGGTACCATCCACCTGGTGGTGGTCGATCCCGGCGTGGGCTCGGAGCGGCGGCCCATCCTGGTGAGCACGCCTGATTGCGTGTTCATCGGGCCCGACAACGGTATCTTCACCCTCGTCTACGAGCGCGAGCCTGCATTTGAAGTGCGGCACATCATCGCCGAGCAGTACTTTCGCCGGCCCGTCAGCCGCACATTCCAGGGGCGCGACATCTTCGCTCCCGTAGCGGCCTGGCTCACCCGCGGCCGGCCTCCGGAGCATTTCGGTCCCGTGATTGGCGACTACGTACGCGTCGAGATACCGAAGCCCGTGCCGTCCGGCGAGGGGCTGACGGGGTCGGTGCTGCGCGTGGATAAATTCGGCAACGTAACCACGAATTTCAGGCCCGGCGATCTGCCAGCGCCCTTCCGCCTGCTCATTCACAAGCGCGCAATCACTCGCCTGGTGAGCAGTTATTCCGAGGGAAATCCCGGCGAGATCTTTGCCATCGTGGGCAGCGCCGGTTTCGTGGAAATGTCCGCGCGCGAGTCTTCGGCCGCGGCGATTTTGAAGGCGAAGAAAGGTGATCCGGTGCGCCTGGAATCGGTGCAAAGAGCGGCGTCTTGACGCTGTCGGGTGGCGGCGGCCTCCGCGACGGGGTTTTTGAAGGTTTTCTCCACAAGCGCTCAGGATCGAGGATGCGCAAGGTGCCCGCGCTCCAGGGATTCCTGCGGGCTCGGTTCCGGAAGCCTCTCCACGCGCACGCTGGCCACGCGCCGGCCGTCCATGCGCAGCACCGTGTAGTGGTGATTGCCGAAAACGAATGTCTCCCCGCCCTGAGGCACCGCGCCCAGGCGGTCGAGGACGAATCCTGCCAGCGTTTCGTATCCGGCGTCGCGCGGCAGCTCGATGCCGTAATCGTCCGCGAGCTCGCGCAGGCTCAATGAGCCGTCCACCCGCAGAACGTTCTCGCTC
This sequence comes from Terriglobia bacterium, assembly GCA_030037755.1. Classification (GTDB taxonomy): domain Bacteria; phylum Acidobacteriota; class Terriglobia; order UBA7540; family UBA7540; genus Gp13-AA77. The sequence continues at coordinate 253 of JASHQD010000278.1, read as the reverse complement.
ACGCGCTCGATGCCGCTCTCCTCGCGATCGTGCTCGTCGCTGATCTCGCCTACGATCTGCTCGAGGACGTCTTCCAGCGTCACCAGGCCGACGAAGGTGCCGAATTCGTCCACCACCAGAGCGGCTTGCGCCCGTCGCGGCCGGAATTCCTGCAGCACCTGGTTAAGGTTCATGGTTTCGGGAACGATCAGCGGCTGGTGCAGGAGGCTGCGCAAGTCAAAAGCCACGTCGGTTGAGAATCCGCTTCGCTGGC
>JASHQD010000277.1 GCA_030037755.1 Terriglobia bacterium | reverse complement strand
GGTGGCGATCACGTCGTCCATGGTGGCGACGTCCATCACCGGCTGGTTCTTGTCCATCTGCTGGATGACGTTCCGGACCGCGCCGGCGAGCGTGTGAGGATCTGATTCTGTTCGGAGCACAAAAGTCATGCTGAATGACGGCTGCTGAAAGTACGGCAGAAACATTTCCGCTCCGGGTTCCTCTGCCAGGGAGTCGCCCCTCACGGCCGAGACCACGCCGACCACCTCCATCCAGGTTGTAGGCGTCGGGATGAAGCTGACATGCTGTCCGATCGGGTCGCGGTCACTAAAGAGCGTTCGAGCCAGCACGTCATTGACGATCACGACGGGCTGAGCGTCTGCTGTATCCGAGTGGCTGAAAATCCGGCCCTTCAACAACCGAATCCGCATCGTGCGGAAGTAATCCGGGCTGATATCGGTGACCATGAAACCCTGAGGTGGACTCACCTGCTCCGCGCCCTGGACGTTCAACCGCAAACTGCCGTTGTGAGGCGGACCCAGAGGGTATTGCGATATCACGGCTGCGTCTTCCACCGCCGGCAGTTTCTGGACGCGTTCGAGCGCGGTTTGGAAGAAGGCCGCATGCTCGACCGGGTTCGCGATCGTCAATGGCCTCTGAACCGTGGTGATCAGGAGGCCGTGAGGATCGAAACCGAGGGGTGCGTCACTCAGTCGCAGGAGGCTCCGTGCCAGAAGGCCTGCGCCCACCAGCAACACCAGCGACAGGGCGACTTCTGCGGTTGACAGGAGGCCGCGCAGGCGGTGCGAACGCCGTCCGGTGCGAATGCGCAGGCCTGCCTCCTTGAGCAATTCGCCGACGTCGGTTCGTGAAGCGATCAGCGCGGGACCAAGGCCACAGACGAGCACGGCCAGCAACGCGATGACTGCGGAAAACGCCAGAATCCGCAGATCGACATGAATATCCACGGAGAGAGTGGGAGGAACGAGCTGCTTCAGAATCGCCGTCGCCCAAAAACCCACCAGGCCCCCGAGCACGCTTCCTGCGATGGCCAGCAGGAGAGCCTCCGTGAGGGATTGACGGATCAGCCGGGCGCGCCGTGCCCCGAGTGACACGCGCACGGCAATCTCCCGGCTCCGGGCCACACCCCGGGAGAGCAGCAGATTGGCTACATTCACGCAAGCGATCAACAACACCAGTCCGGTGGCGCCCTGCAGAATCAGCAGCAGCGATCGGACGTTGTGGACCAGGAACTGGTGCAGCGGGAGCACTTCCACGCTCTCCTGGGCCCGGAATCTCGCAGCCTGCGGCGGATATTCCTTGTCCATCTGCCGAGTGATGACCATGAGGTTTGACTGCGCTTGCGGAATGTCGACGCCGGCTTTCAGGCGGCCGACAACCGTCAAAATGGCCCAGGCCGGGGATTGAGGCGAGAACCTTGGTTCATCGATTGCGAACGGCGTCCACAGGTCTGCGCTCGGGCGCAAACTCGCGGGCATAACCCCGACCACGGTGTAAGCCTCGCCGTCGAGCTGGATCGTCTTTCCCAACACATGAGGATCGCCGGCAAACTGGTTGCGCCACAGCGTCTCACTGAGCAACGCAACGTGCTCCTGATCGGTCTTTCCTTCCTCGGGAACGAATAATCGGCCGATGATTGGCCGCGCGCTTAGCATTGGAAAAAACCCTACCGTGACGTTTCCGATGCTGACGCGCGTAGCCTCGCCGGCTCCGGTAAGGTTCGCCCCACTACCGCCGCTGGAGGCGCCGATTTGTTCGAACACCCGGTTGCGCTGCTGCCACGCGGCGAAATCCGGACTGATCACACCCGGGCTCCCGTGATTGAACCGAAAGCGCTCCGTAGCCCACACGAGTCGCGACGGGTCCTTGTAAGGCAGGGGCCGCAGCAGGACCGCGTCCACCACGCCGAAGATCGCCGTATTGGCGCCGATGCCGAGCCCGAGCGTCAGCACGGCGATAATCGTGAAACCGGGATTTCGACGAAGCTGTCGCAAGCCGAATCGTGCGTCCTGCATCAAGGTTTCAACGAAACGCGCGCCGCCCACGTCGCGGCATTCTTCCTTCATCTGGTCGAGGCCGCCGAATTCGAGGCTGGCGCGGCGCCGCGCTTCCTGCGGATCCATTCCGGCAGCGACGAGGTCCGCAATTTGCTGTTCCAGGTGGAATCGCAGCTCGGAGTCGAGCTTCTTTTCTGTCAGTTCCCTGCGGAAGAAGCGTTGGTACCAGCGCATGGCTTCTCCTACTCTGCCGTCCGAAGGATCAGGGCGACGGCGTTCGTGAGTTGCTCCCAATTCCTGACCTCAGCCTCTAACTGTTTCCGGCCCTGGCGGGTGAGTGCATAGAACTTCGCGTCGCGGCCTGTGTCCGTTGCCTTCCACTGCGCTTTGAGCCATCCACGGTCCTCCAGGCGATGAAGCGCCGGGTAAAGCGACCCTTGCGGGAGCTTGAAGAAATCCCGGCTGATCTGCTGAATCCGTTGCGCGATGGCATAGCCGTGAATCGGCCCCAGCGCCACCACGTTCAGAATCAGCATGTCGAGCGTGCCTTTGAGGAATTCCGATTTTTCGTTGTTCATAGAACACCTAGAAGTTCTACATATACGCGCCGCGGCGCGCCATGTCAAGCGGGAAGGCGAGGAACGCTTCGGGGAGTGCTGCCGACGCCACCCGTTCAGGGCGCCGCTTGCCGGGGTGGCGGGGATGGCGGAATCAACGTGGTCCTGGGATGCTCGGGCAGAATCAGCGGAACTCTGGCGGGCTGGTCGAAATCGAAGTCACTCCGCAAGTCGCCGAGTTGCGCAACTTCCTCCCGCACCGTCGGACGCGGATCGGGCCGGCCGTCGTGCTTCGGGTCCAGGCGCTGGCCGCCCAGGAAGTCGTCTTCGATGAACTTCACGTAGGCGTCGAAGCTCACCGTCTGATGATCGATGAACCCCTTCTTCGCGAATGGCGAAATCACGATCGCCGGTACTCGCAGGCCGTAGCCGTTTTCATCCACGTGCACCGGGACCACATGATCGTAGAATCCGCCCCAGTCATCCCAGGCCAGGAAGATCGCGCAGTCTTTCCAGTTTGGCCCTGACATCACGGCGTTCACCAGAGTGGTGACGAAGGTCTGGCCGCGGCTTACCAGGTCCGGCGGATGCTCGCTGACGTCACCCGAAGGCACCACCCACGACACGGCCGGTAGCGTCCCCGCTTTGGCCCGTTTCATGAACACTTCGACGGACTGGATGTTTCCGAGCTCGCCATCGTTCTTGACGGTGTCGAAATACGGCAAAGGATTCCAGATTCCGGGCGTCTTCGCGTTCTGCTTGACGGGCAAGCAATCGACCGCGTCATCGTCCTCGCAATCGGGTTCCGTGCCTTCGACGACGTAATAGCCCCAGCTCACGTGATTCTTGTGCAGCAGGTACGTCAGGTCCGTCCAGGCATAGATCGGGTCCGGCCG
>JASHQD010000276.1 GCA_030037755.1 Terriglobia bacterium | reverse complement strand
CAGCGCCGTGGTCTACTTCCGGGTGATGAACGCCACGCAGGCGATCGTCGAGGTGGAGAACTACCGCTACGCGGTGGAGCAGGCGGCGCAGACCGGGCTGCGGTCGGTGCTGGGCGAAGTCGAACTCGATGATCTGCTGGCGCAGCGCGAGAAGCTGAACGCGCGACTGGCCGGGATTCTCGATGAGCACACCGAGCCCTGGGGCATCAAGGTGACACAGGTGCAGGTGAAGCAAGTCGATCTGCCGCAGGACCTCCAACGCGCCATCGCCAAGCAGGCGGAGGCGGAGCGCGAGCGCCGCGCCAAGATCATCGCCGCCGACGCCGAGTTCCAGGCCGCGGAGAAGCTGTCGCAGGCCGCGGCGCTGATCGCGCGCGAACCCGTGACCATAACCTTGCGATATCTGCAGACGCTGGTGGAGATCGGCGCCGAGAAGAACACCACCATCGTCTTCCCACTGCCGGTCGATCTGCTGGCAGGGCTGGCAGGCAAGACCCTGGCCGGCAAATCGGAGGGCTCAGGCAGCTAAACTCTATGGCGGAATCCGAGGGAATCTCCACCCGCTACCTGCTGGGCGCGTTCTTCGCGGTGGTACTGCTCTGCGCAGTGTTCTTTTCGCTGGGCTACTTCCTGGGCTATCGCGAAGGTCACCCTGGGGGTGCGCCGCAGATCGAAGCCGTGGGCGCTTCGGCGGACTCGCCCGCGCCTGCCGGCTCATCCGGTGGGTCGTCCGCCGCGCCATCCTCGGTGCAGCCGAACGGGGCCGAGCCAACCGAAGCGGAATCGGGTTCCGCGTCCGATTCGGCAAACGGCAGCCAGCCGGTTCAGGAAAACGCCAGTTCCTCGCAAAGCGATGCCACAACGGCGGCGAACACGGCGTCCTCGTCCCCGGCCGGGGCCGCCAGCGCTGCGTCCGTGGAGCCTGCTGCGGAGTCCGAAAGCCCTCGGGCGCCCTCGATCGATTCCGGCACCGCCAGCAGCGCCGAAGACGACTCGATCTATCCTCGATCGCTGCCTTCCGGCGTGCTGATTCAGGTGGGAGCCGTCGCCAACCGGCAGGAAGCGTCCAGAATGGCTGACGTCCTGCGGTCGCGCGGGTATCCGGCCCTGGTCCTCACTCCGTCGCTGGTGGGTGCGAAAGACACCTTCTTCCGCGTGGTTGCCGGGCCTTACAGGACTCGTATCGCCGCCGGCAGCGCTCTGAAGGACCTCACCAAGGCAGGATACAGGCCGTTCATCCGCCAGTAACGGGCGGGCGTATTCGGGGAGCAGTTAATAAAGAAGTACAGTGAACTCCTCAACAGCTCGGAAAGGCTCAAAAGCGACTCCGGTCGTCCGCTACGCAGCCGCGACGCTCTCCGGCATCCTGCTCGCCCTCTGCTTTCCCAACTACAACCTCCCCTGGCTGGTCTGGATCGCTCCACTTCCTTTGTTGCTCGCGGTGCTGCATGAGACAAAATTGAAGCGCGCCTATCTGCTGGGTGCGATTTCGGGCGCTGTGTTTCTCCTGATGAGCGTCTACTGGATCGCGCTCGTCATGAAGAATTACGGCAACATGGGCTGGCCGGCGGCGATCGGCGTCATGGCCGCGTTCCTCGCCGCAGACTCGAGCTACTGGGGCTTCTTCGCGCTCGCCACTTGCTGGACGGCGCGACGCTCGCGCAACCTGGCGCTCCTCGGCGCGGTCTTTCTGTGGGTCGCCATGGAACTCGCGGAGACGTACGGCTACTTCGGCGGCTTTCCGTGGAATCTGCTCGGTTACGGAATTGAATCGATCGGCTTGCGGCAGATCGCGGCGGTCACGGGCGTCTACGGGCTTTCGCTCGTCGCCTTTACGACCAGCGCGCTGACCGCATGGCTCATCCTCGATGTGCGCTCCCTCCGCCGCCGGGTGGTTCTGGTCGTTTGGCTTGCGGCACTGGCGGTTGCAAACGTGACGCTGAAACCGCCGCCACCGTCAGAAGGAAGCGAGCGAGCAGTGCTGATACAGCCGAACGTGCCCATGAATGAATCCGCGGACTCCTGGGCGCCCTGGCGCAACCGGGCGCCCCTTATGCGTCTGGCCCAGATGAGTCTTGATCGATTGCGGGAAATGCCGGCTTCAACCACCCCGGGCGAGGGTCCGCCGCTGATCATCTGGTCTGAGAATTCCGCCCCGTTCTACTTCAATCGTGACTTCGTTTTTCGCAGCGAAATAGAGAACCTCGCCCGACAATCGAACGCCTATGTGATCGCGGGAGCCACGAACTTCGCCGGTCCGGGCACAACCAAGCCGCTCAACAGCGCCATTGTGATCGACCATGCGGGAAGCGTGGTGCTGCAATATGCTAAGATCCACTTGGTGCCTTTCGGCGAGTACGTGCCCGCCTGGCTGGATCACCTCGTGGGAAAGATCACTTCGGAGGCGGGCAATTTCGTGCCCGGGACGAGCTACGCGTCCGCTCCGGCCGGCAAGGGCCGGATCGGTGTTTTTATTTGTTACGAAGAGGTGTTTCCGCAGCTCGTGCGACGCCTCGCGCCGCGCGGCCCGGGCGTGCTGGTCAATATATCTGACGACGCGTGGTACGGCGACTCGTCGGCGGCGTTTCAGACCATGGAAATGGCGCGGCTGCGCGCGATCGAGAATCGACGCTATCTTCTGCGATCGACGAACGACGGCATCACGGACATCATCGATCCCTACGGCCGCGTCCGATCGACGCTGCCGCGGCACGAGCAGGCCGCGCT